>JBDTIW010000307.1:0-6284 GCA_039936215.1 Caulobacteraceae bacterium
GAGCTCATCGATCCCATCGCCAAGAAACTCCTGGCCGGCGAGTTCACCGACGGCTCGGTGATCCAGGTCGGGGCCGGCGAGGGTGGGCTCTTGATCGGCCGGGCGACGATTCAGTGAATCTCCGCCGCGCCGAATTGGCCGGCGACGGCAAACGCCTGGATCGCGCCTTGGCCGACGCCCTGCCCGACCTTTCCCGCGCCCGTGTGCAGGTCCTTTTGGCGACGGGCGCGGTCAGCCTGGAAGGCAAGATCATGGGCGACGCGTCCGCCAAGGCGGCGCCGGGCCTCTACACCCTGCTGATCGCCCCGCCCCTGCCCGCCGACCCCCAGGCCGAAGCCATCGCGCTGACCGTGCTCTTTGAGGACGCGCACCTGATCGTCATCGACAAGGCCGCCGGAATGTCGGCCCATCCGGCGCCGGGAAGCCAGAGCGGCACCCTGGTCAACGCCCTCATCCACCATTGCGGCGACAGCCTGTCTGGCATCGGCGGCGTGGCGCGTCCCGGGATCGTGCATCGGCTGGACAAGAACACCTCCGGGGTGATGGTGGCGGCCAAGACCGACGCCGCCCACCGCGGCCTTTCGGCCCTGTTCGCGGCCCACGACATCGAGCGCGCCTACATCGCCTTGACGCGTGGCGCGCCAGCGCCGGCCCGGGGGACGGTGACCACCCGCCTTGGCCGCTCGCCGGGCGACCGCAAGAAGATGGCCGTCCTGCGCGCCGGCGGCCGCGAAGCGATCACCCACTATGCCGTGGCCCGTCTGTTCGGACCGACGACAAGGCCCTTGGCGGCGCGCGTCGCCTGCACCCTGGAGACCGGGCGCACCCACCAGATCCGCGTCCATCTGGCCCACAAGGGCGCCCCATGCCTGGGCGACCCGGCCTATGGTTCGGGACCGCCGGCGACGGCGGTGCGGGAGGCGATCGCGGCCGCCGGCCTCACCCGTCAGGCGCTGCACGCCGCCGTACTCGGCTTTATACACCCGATCACCAGCGAAGCCCTGCGATTCGAAACGCCGCCGCCATCCGACATGGGCTTGCTCGAGGCGGCGCTGCAGAAGCTCTGACAGCGGCGCCAGAAAGCTTGCGCAGGCCCTGTCTTAAAGGCGCCGCAACGATTGCCTACCTAAGGGGTTCAAGGGGGTGGGCGATCCCGCGCGCGCGATCGACGAAGCCTTCCAACGAGGGGAACTTAAAAGACCATGGCGGCGGTGAATTCTCTTTCGGTCATGTCGCCGGACGGCGGCCTGTCTCGGTATCTCACCGAGATCCGCAAATTCCCCATGCTGGCCAAGGACGAGGAATTCATGCTCGCCAAGCGCTGGCGCGAGCACGAGGACCCCGCAGCCGCCCACCGCCTGGTCACCTCTCACCTGCGCCTGGTGGCCAAGATCGCCATGGGCTACCGCGGCTACGGCCTTCCGATCGGCGAGGTGATCAGCGAGGGCAATGTCGGCCTGATGCAGGCGGTGAAGAAGTTCGAGCCCGACCGCGGCTTTCGCCTGGCCACCTACGCTATGTGGTGGATCCGCGCCTCGATCCAGGAATACATATTGCGCTCGTGGTCCCTGGTGAAGATGGGCACCACGGCGGCGCAGAAGAAGCTGTTCTTCAACCTGCGCAAGGCCAAGAGCGAGATCAGCGCTCTGGAAGAAGGCGACATGCACCCCGACCAGGTGCGCCAGATCGCCACCAAGCTGGGCGTGCTGGACGCCGAGGTGATCTCCATGAACCGGCGCCTGTCGGGCCCCGACGCGTCGCTGAACGCGCCCCTGCGCGTGGACAGCGAAAACGAGTGGCAGGACTGGCTGGAGGACAAGGAAGCGGTCAGCCAGGAAACCCGCCTAGCCGAGGACGAGGAGAAGTCCCTGCGCATGGGCCTGCTCGAAGAGGCGATGACCGAACTCACCGACCGCGAGCGCCACATCCTCACCGAACGGCGCCTCAAGGACGATCCGACCACACTGGAAACCCTGGCCTCCGAATACGGGGTCAGCCGCGAGCGGGTGCGCCAGATCGAGGTGCGGGCCTTCGAGAAGCTGCAGAAGGCCATGCGCGCGGCGGCGGTGGAACAGAATATGGTCAACGTGTGAACACACGCCCACTCAAGCGGCGAAGGGGTCGCGCATCATGATGATGTCGTCGCGGTCGGGGCTGGTGGAAACCACGTCGGCCGGGGCGCCGATCAACTCTTCGATGCGCCGGACATATTTCACCGCCGCGGCTGGCAGGTCGCGCCAGGAGCGGGCGCCCTTCGTGCTTTCGCGCCAGCCTTCGATCTCCTCGTAGATCGGCTCCAGCCCCGCCTGCTCGCGAAGGCCGGCCGGGAGGTAGTCGAGGGTCCGCATCCCCAGGCGATAGCCGACACAGATTTTCAGGGTCTCGAAGCCGTCCAGCACGTCGAGCTTGGTGAGCACGATCCCCTTGACGCCGCTGATCGCCACCGACTGGCGCACGAGCACGGCGTCGAACCAGCCGCAGCGGCGCTTGCGCCCGGTGACGGTGCCGAACTCATTTCCCTGCCGGCCAAGCCGCTCGCCGGTCTCATCGGTGAGTTCCGATGGAAAAGGCCCCTCGCCCACCCGCGTCGTATAGGCCTTGACGATGCCCAGCACATAGCCGCCCGCCGCCGGCCCGGCCCCCGATCCCGCCGCCGCCTGGCCGGCCACGGTGTTGGACGAGGTCACGAAGGGATAGGTGCCGTGGTCCACATCCAGCATGGTCGCCTGGGCCCCCTCGAACAACACCCGCCGGCCGGCCGTCATCGCTTCGCCCAGCACTCGCCAGGCGGGCTGGACGTAGGGCAGAACCTTCGGCGCGACGCTCTGAAGGAGAACCAGCAGGTCGCCGGGCGTCACTTCCGGCAGGTCGAGGCCGCGCCGCAGCGGTTCGTGATGGGCCAGAAGCCGCTCGATCTTGCTCTTCAGAGCGTCCTCGTCGCCAAGATCGCAGAAGCGGATGGCCCGGCGGCCGACCTTGTCCTCATAGGCCGGCCCGATCCCGCGCCCGGTGGTGCCGATCCGGTTGGCCCCGGCCCGCGCCTCGCGGGCGGCGTCGAGGTCGCGGTGCAGGGGCAGGACCAGGCAGGCGTTGTCGGCCAGGACAAGGACGTCGGGCGTGACATCGAGGCCCTGGGCGCGCACGCGGTCGATCTCGTCCAGCAACGACCAGGGGTCCACCACCACGCCGTTGCCGATGATGGAAAGCTTGCCCTGAACCACCCCCGAAGGCAGCAGGGAGAACTTGTAGGTGTTGTTGCCAACCACGATCGTGTGGCCGGCGTTGTTGCCGCCCTGGAACCGCACCACCACGTCGGCCCGGTTTGCCAGCCAGTCGATGACCTTGCCCTTGCCCTCGTCGCCCCACTGGGCGCCGATCACCGTCACATTGGCCACGTCGCATCGACCTCCCGCTCGGAAAGGCGGGCGGCCTTTCCGAGACCGTTTAGCGCGGAGGGCGGGGAACCTCCAGGGGAATCGGCGCTCAAGGGGGCTCACATCAACGCAGCCTGAACGCCATGGTCAACTTAGCCGCGTAGATGAAACCTAGTCTAGGGTTGTAGATTGAGACGTCGATCTTGAAAAAACACTGCGACACATCTATATCTTAACCATGAACACACAGTTCAGATTTTATGTTGCTCGTAGTGGCCTAACCACCCGCGAGGTTGATGATACAGTTGACAAGCTGTGTCGTTCAGCGTTTCGAATCGTCGATGATTGATCTATTGAACTCAAGACTATAACAATAGCAAATATTGGGAACAAATTCATAACATGTTTCGAATTTTCCGAGCTAAACGTTTCGGAAACTATAGTAGCCAAATTATCATTTGATTGTCCGCACCTCGTGCCGGGTTACCCCCGATGAAAACCATCCACCTTCCTTGAACTTACCGAGGCGAATCACGAACGGGGTGCGGTTCGGTCGCTTCCATCCACGTAGGTTAGGCAAGTAACACTAGCTACAACTCCAGCCCACCCCCCAACATCGCCTCGGCCATGGCGCAATGCATGGCGATACCCCGCGCCATGACATCCTCGTTCAGGGTCATGCGGTTGGAGTGGAGGGCGCAGCAGGTGCGGTAGTCGCCGCCCTCCGGCGCCGCGCCCAGGAAGGCCATGGCGCCGGGGACCTTTTGCAGGACATAGGAGAAGTCTTCCGCCCCCATCATCGGGTGGGTCATGGTCACCCAGCCGCCTTCGCCATAGAGGGCCTTGGCGGTGCGTTCGGCGAGGTCCACCACGCGGCCGTCGCAGACGGTCACCGGAAAACCGTGCTCGATCTCCACCTCCGCCTTCGCGCCATGGGCGGCGGCGATGTGCTCGGTGACCCGCCGGATGCCTTCGTGGGCGACACCGCGGGTGTGTTCGGAGAGGGTGCGCAGGGTGCCCCACAGGCGGGCGTCCTCGGGGATGACGTTGTCGGTGGTTCCCGCCTCGATGCGTGGAATGGTGATCACCGCCGGGTCCATTACCGAGACGCGGCGGGTGACGAGGGTCTGCAGGGCGATGACGATCTCGCAGGCTACCGGCACCGGATCGAGGGCGTCGTGGGGCATGGAGGCGTGACCGCCGCGCCCGATCACCCGGATGCGCAGCCTGTCGGAGGAGGCCAGCAGCGGCCCGGTTCGGCTCGCGAACACGCCGGCGGGCATGTTGGGCGAGATGTGCAGGGCAAAGGCCGCGTCGGGGAGGGGGTCGAGCAATCCGTCGTCGATCATGAACCGCGCCCCGTGCCACCCCTCCTCGCCGGGCTGGAACATGAACATCACCGTGCCCGCCAGACGTTCGCGCCGCTCGCACAGGGCGCGCGCCGCCCCGGCCAGCATGGCCACATGGGTGTCGTGGCCGCAGGCGTGCATGGCGCCGGCGCTTTGCGAGGTGAAGGGCAGGCCGGTGTCCTCAATCAACGGCAGGGCGTCCATGTCGCCTCGCAACAGCACGGTGCGGCCGTTGGCCGGGCCGCGCAGGATGGCCATTACGCCACTCGTCGAGGGACCCTCGCGGATTTCCAGCGGCAGGCCGGCCAGGGCCGCCTTGACCTTGGCCGTGGTCCTGGGAAGGTCCAGGCCCAGTTCGGGCTCGGCGTGAATGGCGCGGCGCAGGGCGATGGCGTCCGCAAGCAGCGCCTCGCCGGCGGCGGTCCAGGCTTCGCTGTCGAGGGTCAGGGCGTTCATGGCCTATCTCATGGAGGTGGTGGGAAGCGGCTACCTTGCGCGCGGGCGTTGCGATATGTCCACGCCAAATGACCGTCACCGTTGCAGATATCGAGGACGCCGGGCGAGCGATCGCCGGTCAGGCGGTGGTGACGCCCCTCCTGGAGAGCCCAGCCCTGAACGAGGCGGTGGGCGGGCGGGTGCTGATCAAGGCCGAAACCCTGCAGCGGGTTGGGGCGTTCAAGTTCCGCGGCGCCTACAACCGCCTCAGTCGCCTTACGTCGGACGAGAGGACACGGGGCGTGGTGGCCTATTCGTCGGGCAATCACGCTCAAGGTGTCGCCCTGGCGGCGCGGCTGTTGGGTATCCCAGCCCTCATCGTCATGCCGGCCGACGCGCCCAAGGTGAAGGTGGAAGCCACGCGCGGCTATGGCGCACAAATCCGCTTCTACGACCGCGCGAGCGAGAGCCGCGAAGCCATCGCGGCGGCCATCGCGGTCGCTCGCGGGGCGCAGGTCGTGCCCGCCTTCGACAATCCCCTGATCATCGCCGGCCAAGGCACGGTCGGCCTGGAGATCGCCGATCAGGCCAAGGCGCGGGGCGCCCAGATCGACCTCCTGGTGGGGCCGGTGGGCGGCGGCGGCCTGATGGCGGGGACGGCGGTGGCGATCAAGGCGCGCTCGGCGCGAACGGAAATCCTCGGCGTGGAACCGGAGGGTTTCGACGATACGCGCCGCTCCTTGGCGGCGGGCGAGCGCCGCCCCGCGCCGCCGGCGCCCCGCTCGCTATGCGACGCCCTTGAGTCTCCCATGCCGGGCGAGATCACCTTTCCCCTGCTCAAGGCCTATCTGGCCGGCGTGTCGACCGTGAGCGATCCCGAGGTGGCGGCGGCCATGCGCTACGCCTTCGCGACCCTGAAACTGGTGGTCGAGCCGGGCGGCGTGGTCGCCCTGGCGGCCCTGCTGGCCGGCAAGATCACCCTGGCTGGGCGAACGGCGGCCATCATCCTCTCCGGCGGAAATGTCGATCCCGAACTCTTCCGGCGGGTGCTGGCGGGCGAGATCTAAAGCCGCCGAAACGCGGTCGGCTCGCCGCCGCCTGAGGCGGCGATGCGGGCCGCCGCCTC
>JBDTIW010000308.1:0-5329 GCA_039936215.1 Caulobacteraceae bacterium
CCGGCCCTTTGCGAGGCGGCGATGCTCACGCGCAAACAACATGAACTCCTGATGTTCATCCACGAGCGGATCAAGGAGACCGGCGTCTCGCCCTCCTTCGACGAGATGAAGGAGGCCCTCGATCTGGCCTCCAAGTCCGGGATCCACCGGCTGATCACCGCCCTGGAGGAGCGCGGGTTCCTGCGCCGCCTGGCGCACCGGGCGCGAGCTATCGAGGTGTTGAAGCTGCCGCAACAGGCGACCACCGCCGCCCCGGCGGCCAGTCGGGGGACGTTTGTGCCGACCGTGGTGGAGCCGGGTCGCGCGCCCTCCCCCTTCGCCGCCAACGATGTCCGCGAACTGCCGGTCCTGGGCAAGATCGCCGCCGGCACCCCCATCGCGGCCATCCAGCACGAGCGGGACCGCATGGCCGTCCCCGAATCCATCCTGGGAGCCGGCGAGCACTTCATGCTTGAGGTGCAGGGCGATTCGATGATCCAGGCCGGCATCCTCGATGGCGACTATGTGGTCATCCGCAAGACCAACTCGGCCAACTCCGGCGAGATCGTCGTCGCCCTGGTGATGAACGAGGAAGCCACTTTGAAGCGTCTGCGCCGCAAGGGCGCCTCCATCGCCCTGGAAGCCGCCAACCCCGCTTACGAGACCCGCATCTTCGGCCCCGATCAGGTCGAGGTGCAGGGCAAGCTGGTGGGGCTGATCCGGCGGTATCATTAAAACAACTCTCCCAAAGGGAGAGATGTTACGGGCTTGATCGGCGAGATCTCTGAAAGCCTCGTCCATAAGGAGAAAACGCATGGACCTCGGCATCGCGGGGCGGGCGGCGGTCGTGTGCGGGGGGAGCGCGGGGCTGGGGCGGGGGGTGGCCAAGGCTCTGGCCGGGGATGGCGTTCGCGTCGTGTTGGCGGCCCGCACGGAGGAGCGCCTGAAGCGGACGGCCGAGGAACTGGCGGCGGCGGGGGGCGATGTGCGGTGGGTGGTGGCCGATGTCACCACCGATGAAGGCCGCGCGGCCGTGCTGGCCGCCTGTCCCGCCCCCGATATCCTGATCAACAACGCCGCCGGCCCGCCGCCGGGCGATTTTCGCGACTGGTCGCGGGACGACTGGATCGGCGCCATCGACGCCAACATGCTGTCGGCCGTCTTCCTCATCAAGGCGACGCTGGACGGCATGATCGAGCGCGGGTTCGGGCGGATCGTCAACATCACCAGCCAGATGGTCAAACAGCCGGCGGCGGCGCTTGGCCTCTCCAACGGGGCCCGGGCGGGTCTGACCGGCTTTGTCGGCGGCCTGGCCCGCGATGTGGCGCGGCACAACGTCACTCTCAACAATCTGCTTCCCGGCCAGTTCGACACCGACCGCCTGCGCTCGCTTCAGCAGAAGGCGGCCGAGGCCGGCAAGCGCGACATGGAGGGGGTTCGCGACGAGGCCCGCCGGCGCATTCCCGCCGGACGGTTTGGCGATCCCGATGAATTCGGCGCCGCCTGCGCCTTTCTTTGCGGGGCCAAGTCCGGCTACATCACCGGCCAGAACATCCTCCTCGACGGCGGCCAGTTTCCGGGGCTGCTTTAGCTCCCCCCACTCCTGGTCCATGGCCGGTCGCCCCGCAGCGGCTGCGACCAGGCGAGGCGCCAGCCGTCCGGGGCGGCGAACACCTCGACGGCGCCGCCCTGGTCGAAATCGGTTCGGGTGAGGACGATCGCGCCAGGACATGGCGGCGGCGCCTCGGCGCGGAAAATCAGGATGTCCGTCCCCGCGCACAGCCGGCGCGCGCGCTCGGCGCTGGGCGCGCGCTTGGTCCACCAGGCGGCGATGGCCGGGCGAGCGGCGCCGATGGGCACGCAGCCCTTGCGGTCGCAGTCGAAGAAGCCCTGCTGGAACACCTGGGCGGCGGCGGAATCGGCGGTGAGGGCAAACCCGCGCCGCTGCGCCCAAAGCTGGGTCGCATAGAGCCTCTGGCCCGGCTTCAGCGGAATCTCCCGGCCCGCCGCCACGATGGCCGCGTCATTGCCATCGGCGGCGATCCAGGCAACCGGAGCCGGCGGCCTCGGCCACAGGGCCACCGCCGCCGCCATCGGCGCGCCGATCCAGCGCAGCGGGCCTTTCCACAGGCAGGCGAACACGATCCCCAGGTAGGAGATGGCCAGGGCGATCTGAGGCGCGCTGGGCATGGCAAGCGTGGCGCCGGGCGCGGTGGCGAACACATGGCCCAGGAAGATCACCCCCCGCGCCGCCCAGCCGGCCAGCCAGAAGACCGGCGCGGCCACGGCGTGACTCAGGCCCACCGCCTCGGCCAGGAGGCTGAGCGCCAGGGCCGGCATCAGGGCGGCCGTGGCCAGGAAGTCGGCGGTCAGGTTGGCGAACACGCCGTAGTTGGCCACCCGGTTGAAGTGCTGGATGGCGAAGGGGCCGGTGGCCGCGCCGGCCACGAAGCTCACCATCAGCATGGCGATCGTCCAGTCCCTCGCCTTCTGGATCGCCGCCAGGGGCCACGCCAGGGAGACCGGGGCCGGCGCCCGGCGCCACAGCTCGGCCAGGGCGACCAGGGAGGCGGTGGCGCAGAACGACATCTCGAAACCCGGCGCGACCACCACGTCCGGCTCGGTAATCAGGATGATCAAGGCCGCTAAGCTCAGGGAATGAAGGCTCACCGCGCGTCGATCGACGAGGATGGCGAAAAAGGCGACGCTGGCGGTGATCGCCGCCCGCCGGGCCGGCGGATGGGCGCCGGACAGGACCAGATAGGCCCCGACCACCGCCAACGCGGCGGCGGCGGCGATCTTCTTGCCCGGCACGCGCAGGGCCAGCCACGGCCAGGCGGCGATGCCGAAGCGGAAGGCGAAGAAGGCGAAACCGCTCAGGGCGGCGGTGTGCAGGCCGGCGATGGCCAGCATATGGGCCAGGCCCGAGGCGCGCAGGTCGTCGCGGTGGTCGGCGGCCAGCCAGTCCTGATGGCTGGTGGTCACCGCCACGGCCAAACCCGCCGCGCCGCCGTCGTCCGGCCCCATGACCGCGCCGATGTCCGCCGCCAGGCGCCGCGCCACCGACCAGCGCAGGGCGTTGACGGCCATCTCCAGCCGCAGCCGCCAGGGCGGCGGCGCGAGGGCCACCGTGACCGGCGCCTTCATGGCCAGCCCCACCCCGCCGATGCCCTCGAACCAGGCGTCGCGGGCGAAGTCATAGGCGCCGGGCGAGGCGGGGCCGGGCGGCGGATCGAGCAAGGTGGCGACGCGGATCGCCGCGCCGGGGGCCGGGGCGCCGTCCGGTCCGCCGGGCGAGGCGACCACGACGCGGATGCGGGTGGGCGTGTCGGCGGGGGCGAGGCGGGCGATCCTGACCGGGGCGATCAGCAGGCGCTCGCCGCGCTCGCTGGGGCTGGCGATATCCACCACCCAGCCTTCGACGCTGACCACGCCCAGACCCGGCGGGGCGATCGGAGCGGCGACGGCGTCGCTGTGCAACTTGGCGACGAGGAAGCCGCCGGCCGCCAGCGCCGCCAGGCCGGTCAGGGCGACGGCGACCCGATTGGCGGTCGCCAGGCGTGTCGCCAGGGCGATGGCGCAGAAAAAGGCGGCGATGGCCGCGGCGATCCATAACGCCGGTTCGATCTTCAGTCCCAGATAGGCCGCCGCGCCCAGGCCGAACGCCACCGGCGTCCACAAGAGAACCCGGTCCAGCTGATCGCCCGCCTGGCGCGCCAGGGCGGCGCCCATATCGGCAAGGCTAGGAAGCGGGCGCGCGCCCGTGATAAGAGCCGCGGCCCTTTCCCAGGCCGTCCGCCCCCGGCCGCGCGCCGGCCCGCCGCCGGCCCCACCCGCTGGAACCGCGATGTCCGCCGCCGAAACCTCTGCCAACCGATCGGTCGTCACCCGCATCGCCCCCTCGCCGACCGGTTCGATGCACATAGGCAATGCTCGCGCGGCATTGTTCAACTGGCTTTATGCGCGTCATTGCGGCGGCCGCTTCCTTTTGCGCATCGAGGACACCGACCGGGAGCGCTACAGCGAGGGCGCCGTCCAGGTGATCTTCGACAGCCTTGCGTGGTTGGGGCTGCCATTCGACGGCGAGCCGGTGTTCCAGTTCGCGCGCGCCCCGATCCATCGCGAGGCCGTCGCCCGCCTGGTCGAGACCGGCCATGCGTTCCGCTGCTACCTCACCCCCGAGGAGGCCGAGGTCGCCAAGCTCGCCGCCCGCGCCTCCGGCCACGCCCTGCGCTCGCCCTGGCGGAACAAGGCGCCGGATGCCGCCCAGGCCGACGCGCCGCATGTGTTGCGATTCAAGGTCCCGGACGGCGAGACGACGATCGAGGATATCGTGCGTGGGACGGTGCGGTTTCCCAACAAGGATCTCGACGACCTGGTGCTGCTGCGCACCGACGGCGCGCCGACCTATAATCTGGCGGTGACGGTGGACGATCACGAAATGGGCGTCACTCACGTGGTGCGCGGCGAGGAGCACCTCAGCAACGCCGCGCGTCAGGCGCTGATCTACAACGCCATGGGCTGGCGCTTGCCGGCGTTCGCGCACCTGCCGCTGATCATGGGCGCGGACGGCGCCAAGCTCTCCAAGCGTCACGGCGCCCAGGCGGTGTCCGATTTCGCCGACGCCGGCTATCTGCCCGAGGCGCTGCGCAACTACCTCGCCCGCCTCGGATGGGGCCATGGCGACGACGAAATCTTTTCCGACGCCCAGGCGATCGCATGGTTCGACCTCAAGGACGTGGTGCGCGCCCCGGCCAAGCTCGATCTGACCAAGCTCGCCCACATCAACAACCACTATATCCGCGCCGCCGACGACGCCCGCCTGGCGGCCCTGGTGGCGCCCATTCTGCGAGGACGCGGAGTCGATTTGCTGGCGGACGCGGAAACGCGCCTGATCGCCGTCATTCCGGCGGTCAAGGACGGCGCCAAAACCCTGCTCGATCTCGCCGACCTGTCGCTGTTCGCCGTCAAGCAGCGGCCTCTGACCCTGGACGACAAGGGCCTGGCGCTGCTTACCGACGAGACCCGCGGCCTCCTGGAGCGCCTGGCTTTGGCCCTGGCCTCGCAGGTTGACTGGACCCCCGACGCCCTTGGCGGCGCCCTGCGCGCCTTTGCGCAAACGGAAGGGGTGGGACTGGGCAAGTTCGGGGCCGCTCTGCGGGCTATGCTGTCGGGCGGCGCGCCGGCCCCCGACCTTGCCGGCGCCCTGGCGGCGCTCGGCAAACCCGAGAGTCTCGGCCGCATGGAAGACGCCCTTTCGCGGTTGCGGTAAGGGACTATAAGGCGAGCCGAAACGCCCGTTCGGATGCGGGCCTGGGATTTCGATGAGGGGATTGAGCATGGCCGAAAA
>JBDTIW010000309.1:0-3479 GCA_039936215.1 Caulobacteraceae bacterium
TGCCGCCGCTCTCCTTCTCGCCGAAACACCCGTCGCCGGGACCGCCCAGGCGCCGGCCGCCGTCCAGGCCCTCAACGCCGACCTCCTGGCTCACGCCAGCGCCACCGAGGTCCTGCAACGCCGCTGCACTGACCGCCATCTCGCCGATCCGCCGGTCATCCGCGCCATCCGCGTGCGGGGCGCGGACAAGGTCGCCGATGCTCAGGTGCGCGCCCTGCTGCGCGCCTCGCCGGGCGAAATCGTGCGCTATCGGCATGTCCGGCTGGTCTGCGGCGCCCGGGTCCTCTCCGACGCCGACAACTGGTATCGGCCGGCGCGCCTCACCGCCGACATGAACCGCCGGCTCGATACGACCGACACCCCATTCGGGGCCGTCGTGCGCCCCCTGGACTTCCATCGCCGCACGATCGCGGTCGCGTTTCCGGACCGAGCGAGCGGCCCCTACATTCTGCGCCACCGCGCCGTGCTCGTCACCGCCGCCGGCGTTCCGTTCAGCGTGGTCGAGGAGCGCTATACGCGCGAGGCGGCGGGGGTCACGGCGCCGGATCGCTGAACACCGGGGCGCGCTTCTGGAGGTTGGCCATCACCGCTTCGATCTGGTTTGAGCCGCCGATCAGGGCGACCTGTTCCCTCGTCTCCTCGATGAAGCCCTCGGCCGGATCGAGCGTCACGGCCGCGTTCAGCAGGCGCTTGGCGGCGCGCACCGCGTCGGGGCTCTTGCCGGCGATGTCCCGCGCCAGGCTGAGGGCCTCGGCGCGCGGATCGGCGCATACTCGGGTGGCGAAACCCATGGCCAGCGCCTCCTCGCCGGAAAACACCCGCCCGGTATAGGTCAGTTCACGGACGATATCCTCGCGCACCAGATGGCGCATCAGCTGGGTGCCGGCCATGTCTGGGATCAGGCCCCACTTGATCTCCAGCACCGCCAGGCGCGCGTCGGGCGTCACGAAGCGCATGTCGGCCCCCAGGCAAAGCTGAAAGCCGCCGCCGAACGCCACTCCATGCACCGCCGCGATCACCGGCACGGGAACCTCCCGCCACACCCACACCGCGTACTGGGCCCGGTTGGCGATGCCGTGGACGCGGGCCGCCAGGCCCCCGCCTTCCGCCGCCTGCGCCGCCCGCGAGCCGTCGGCCATGCGTCCAAAACTCCCCATGTCCAGGCCGGCGCAGAAGGCGCGCCCCTCGCCCGACAGCACCACCGCCCGCAGGCCCGCCTCGCCCTTCAGCCGCTCGCCGGCGGCGATCAGCGCCCCGAACATGGCGTCGTCCAGGGCGTTCATCTTCTCGCCCCGCACCATCCGCACATCGGCCACCCCGGCCTCGATGGTTACCGTGACCCGGTCGTTCATGCTGGACCTCCCTGATTCAAAACTCTCCCTCCCCTAATGGGGAGGGTGGCTTCGAGCAACGCGAGAAGACGGGTGGGGAGTGGCGAAGCCGCCTGGATTTTGGAGATCCCGCCATGGGAAATCCGCCAATCCTCAGTCACCATGGAAGCTTCACCACTCCCCACCCTGACGCCTTTGGCGTCTGTCCCTCCCCATAAGGGGAGGGAGGAAAAAACCTACCGCCGGGCGCCGCGGATCACGCCGACAGCCAGGGCGGCGAGCACCCCGCCGGCCAACAGAAAGGGCAGGGGGGCGGGTCCGATCACATGCGTCCGCAACCCCAAGGCGCACAGGCCGACCGCCGCCAGGGCCGTCGCGGTCAGCCACAGGTCGGTGACGAACATCTTGGCCAGGGTCGCCGCCAGGGCCCGCAGAACCTCCATCACGCGGGGCTCCCGGCGGACCGGCGCAGCACTCCGGCGAGAGCCAGGCCGGCCGCCAGATAGAGGGCCACCAGGCCCAGGATCGCCCAGTCGCCGCCCGGCCACGGCGCGCCCAGCCCCTCGCAGCACCAGAACACCCCAAAGCCGGTCAAGAGCCCGCCGACCAGGAATTTCAGGCTGTTCTCCGGTATCTTCGCCAACGGCCGGCGCAGGGCCAATCCCGCCGCCAGCACCAGCACGCAGGCCGCCGCCGCGCCGAGGGCGGCCGGAACCAGCAGGCCGGGCCTCGCCCCCACCGCCAGGACGATGAACACCACCTCGGTCCCTTCCAGCAGCACCGCCTTGAAGGCGACTACGCCCCCCAGCCAGTCGGCGGCTTTGTCATGGGCGATGCTCTCGCGCAGGGCCGCCGTCTCCTTCGAGAAGGCCGCCTTCTCGTCGTGCAAGGCTAGGACTCCCCCGGCCCGCAGCACCGCCTTGCGCAGCCAGCCCAGCCCGAACACCAGCAAAAGCACGCCCACCGCCAGTTGCAGCCCATGGATCGGCACGCTGGCCAGCAGGGGGCCGAAGGCGGCCACCACCGCCGCCAGCACGGCCAGCGCCGCCGCCGCGCCCAGGGCGGCCGGCCGCGCGCCCCGCACCACGGCGACGGCCAGGACGATGGTGAAGGCCTCCACCACCTCCACGCTCGAAGCGATGAAGGCGGCGCCCACGATCGGCGCGGCGGCGGCCAGACTGGTCATCGATGTCCCTTGAGGCGAAAACGAAGATTGGGAATCCTTAATCGATCCGGGCGGACGCCGCGCGTCAAATCCGGTGTATGAGGAGCCATCGCCATCGCCACCGGAGACGAAAAAATGTCCGCACCCCTCGCCCGCGCCGCCCTGGCGCTCCTCATGGCCGCCGCCGCCCTGCCGGCCGCCGCGCTCGCCCAGACCGCCCCCGGCCCCTCGGGCCTGAAGATCGTCGCCCGCATCGCCGGCCCCGACGGCGGCTGGGATTACGCCAGCTTCGATCCGGCCCGCCGCCGGGTCTATGTGGCGCACGGGATGAGCGTCATGGCCATCGACGCCGACACCGGCAAGGTCAACGCCGACTTCGCCGCCGGCGCCCATCTGCACGCCGTCGTGCCGGTCCCCGGGACCGATCTCATCGTCACCACCAACAGCGGCGACAACACCGCCCGCGTCCTTTCCGCCGCCGACGGCAAGCTGATCGCCTCGGTCCCCACCGCCAAGGGTCCGGACGGCGCGACCTACGATCCCTCCACCGGCCTGGTCATGGTCGTCGACGGCGACAGCGGCACGGTCACCATGGTCGACGCCAAGGCCGGCAAGGCGGCCGGCGAGATCGTGGTGGGCGATAGCCTTGAATACCCCGCCGCCGACGGCAAGGGCCGCCTCTACATCAATGTCGAGGACAAGAACGCCATCGCCGTGGTGGATATCGCGGCCCGCAAGCAGATCGCCCGCTATCCCATGGCCGGTTGCGAGGGTCCGACCGGCCTGGCCCTGGTGGCCGGCGCTCGCCTGGTTTCGGCCTGCGCCAACGGCGTCGCCAAGATCCTCGACGCCGCCTCCGGCCGCGAGATCGCCTCGCTGAAGATCGGCGCCGGCCCCGACGCCGTGCTCTACGACGAGGGCCGCGCCCTGGCCTACATCCCCTCGCGCCAGACCGGAACCCTGGCGGTGATCGCCCTCTCCGG
>JBDTIW010000310.1:0-7201 GCA_039936215.1 Caulobacteraceae bacterium
ATCGAGGCCCGGGCCAGCATCCTGCCCACCGACTTCGGCCTGCCGGCGATGATGAACGATCCCATCGACCTCGTCATCGACGCGGAGTTCGTCAAGAAGGGGTGAGGCGCCTCACCCGTTGGGCGCAACCAGGATCTTGATCTGGCTCTTGTCGGTTATGAGGCGGGCGAAGGCGCCGGGCGTGTCGTCCAGGCCCACCACGCCGGTGACGATCTGGCTGTAGCGGGTCGCGCCCTCGGCGAGGTTGTGCAGGGCGGCGGCGAATTCCTCCGGCGCGTAGCCGAAGACATAGCGCAGCTCGATCTCCTTGGCAGTGAGCACCAGGGGTTCGATATGGTCGCGCTCCATGCACACGCCGGCGACGACGATTCTTGTCCCGGCCGGCGCGGCCAGGGCCAGGGCCTCGACGACGCCCGGCGCGCCGACGCATTCGAAGACGATCGGGCGCCTGACGCCCTGGCCTTGCAGGGTGGCCATGAAGGCCTCGGCGCGCGTTCCAGGTACGCCGAACTCGGCCCACGACGCGTGCGGCGAATCAACCGCCGGATCGACCACCCGGTCCGCCCCCATGATCGCCGCCGCCGCCCGCCGCTCGGCCGAATAGTCGCTGGCGATCACCGGTCCCAGGCCGCGCGCCTTGAGCGAGGCGACGACCGCCAGGCCGACGGGACCGCAGCCCACCACCATGAAGACGTGGTCTTCTTCCGGCGCCGCCTTGGCCACCGCGTGTTCGCCCACCGCCAGGGGCTCGGTGAGCGCCGCGTGCGCCGAGGAGAGGCCATTGGGCACCTCGTGGAGCAGCATTTCGGTGAGCACCAGGGACTGGGCGAAGCCACCGGGCAGCCGGCTGGAATAGCCCACCGTCTCGAATCCCGCCGCCGTCACCACAGCCGGCATGGAAACGACCCGCGTCCCCACCTTGAACCGCCCAGGCTCGCCCGGTCCATGCTCCACCACCTCGCAGCAGAACTCGTGGCCGAACACCGTGTCGGCTCCCTTTTTCATGTGACCGACGGCGCCGATGCGTTCGGTGAGGTCGATCATGCGGTCGTAGTGGTCCAGGGCATGCAGGTCAGAGCCGCAGATGCCGCAGGCCAGGGTCTTGCACAGCACCTGGCCGGCCTCGGGGGTGGGCGCCGCCATCTCATCCACAATCAGGGCGCCACCGCGCCGGATCACCGCGCGCATGGCCCTATTCCGCCGCTTCGGACTTGGAGGTATCCAGGCCCATCATGGCGGCGACCACCGGATTGATGTCGGCCGCGCCTTTTTCCTGGACGTGCTCGAGGATACGCGTCCCCACCGCCGCCCGCGCCTGGGCGGTGAACTCGTCCTTGTTGGCCCGCACCCACTCCATGGAGGCGTCGCGGTTGACGTTGAGCTGCTGAAACCTGGGCGCCACATAGCGGGCGAAGAGTTCATAGGAGCGTTTGGTCGCCTCGAAGCGCGCCCAGTTGTGGGCCATGAACAGAAAACAGCCGAAGCCGCCGGACTGGTCGATCAGGGCCTGGATCTTCTCCGCCGCCTCGTCCGGCGTGCCGATCACCGCGATGCCGGTCTCCATGAACGCCTCCACCGGATCGCGATCGCCGGCGTCGGGCACGATGGGCAGGTTGGCGACCTCGCGGAAATAGTAGAGCCATTTTTCCAGCCCGAACCGCACCTGCGCCACCGCCTCGTCCTTGGTTTCGGCGATGTGCATCGGACCCACCAGCCGCCAGGCGGCGCGGTCCATCGTCTTGCCGTTGTCGGCCGCCAGGCCCTCGGCGATCGCCCAGTTGGAGGCCAGGGCGTTGAAGCCGCCCTGGGATGTCGCCCCCAGGGACAGCAGGCCGGCCCCATGGCGTCCGGCCGCCCGCGCCCCGGTCGGCGAGATCTGACTGGCCACCGCGATCTCCACACTCGGCCGCGAATAAGGGGTCATCTGCAGGCGGGCGTCCCTGAGGGTGAACCAGTCGCTCTCGTGGCTCACGGTTTCGCCGCGCAGCAGGCGCACGATCACCGCCAACGCTTCGTCCATCCGGTCGCGCTGTTTGGCCACCGGAATCCCCATGGCGAAGGCGTCCGATGACAGGGCCCCCGGCCCCGCCCCGAACATCACCCTCCCGCGGGTCATATGATCGAGCTGGTTGATCCGGTCTGCCAGCATGAACGGATGGTGGTAGGGCAGGGAGGAGACGCCGGTGCCCAGGCGGATGTGGCGGGTGCGCTCGGCGGCGGCGGCGATGAACACCTCGGGGCTGGCGATGACCTCGAAGCCGGCCGAATGGTGCTCGCCGATCCACGCCTCGTCATAGCCCAGCGCGTCCAGCCACTGGACCAGTTCGAGATCGCGCTCGATGGCCAGGGTCGGGTTCTCGTCGGTGGGATGAAAGGGCGCGATGAACGCCCCAAAACGCATCTTCTGTCCCAGCATCGGGCGGCGATCCTTGGCTATGGCGGTGGTTTTCTCACCTACCATAGTTCCTCCCTCCCCCAATGGGGAGGGTGGCTTCGAGCTCTTGCGGGAAGACGGGTGGGGAGTGCCGAAGAGGCCCCGACGTTGGAGGATTGCGGATCATCGGGACCGCCAATCTGTCAAATTCCTGGAAGCTTCGCCACTCCCCACCCGTCTCGTCGCTCCGCTCCGAGCCACCCTCCCCATTAGGGGAGGGAGGATTATGCGCCCTCCGCCAACAGCCGCGGCAACGCCCGTTCCGCCGACCGCGCCTCGCCGGCCCAGGTGCGGAAGTCCTTGGCGCTGAACGCCTCGCCCATGGCGCCGGTCGTGAAAGGCGGTGCGGTGGGTATCCTTGGCATCGAAATAGCGGACGCCCGCCGGCCCGATAGCCCGCGTCAGGCCGGGATCGTGGTCGTGGACATAGGTCAGGCCGTGAGTCTCGGCGGCCGTGGCGGGCATGTCCTTGGCCATCGAGCCGCTCCCAACTCCACCCCGCAACGCCCAACGTGCTAGGGCGAGGCCCGTTCCGCAACGGCCAGGGTCTCCATGAACTATCGCCACGCCTTTCACGCCGGCAATTTCGCCGATCTGCTCAAGCACGCCGTGCTGACCCATCTGCTGCGCGCCCTGACTGCGGCGCCCGGTCCCTTGACGGTGATCGACACCCACGCCGGGGCGGGACTCTACGACCTGGCGGGCGACAGCGCCCGGCGGACGGGCGAGGGGCAGGCGGGGATCGTCCAGCTGATGGCCGCCGCCGACGCGCCCGCCGCCTTCGCCGATCTGCGCGCGGGGGTGATGCGCGCCAATGCGCCGGGCGCGGTGCGTTTCTATCCAGGCTCGCCAATTCTGATCGGCGAGATCCTGCGTCCGCGCGACCGCTTGATCGCCTGCGAGCTGCGTCCGGACGATCACGGCGCCCTCAAGGGCGTCCTGCCGCGCCATGTGGGAGCCGAGATAGTCAAGGCCGACGGCTGGGAGGTCGCGGCGGCGCGGGTGCCTGCCGCGCCGGGCCGCCTGCTGGTGTTTGTCGATCCTCCCTTCGAGAGCGGCGACGACCCGGCGAGGGCCGCCGCCCTTGTCGCCAGCGTCCTTAGCCGCAATCCCGGCGCGACGATCGCCCTGTGGGCGCCGATCAAGGATCTGGCCGGCTTCGACACCTTCCTGACCGGCGTGGAGGACGCCGCCGGCGCCGCGGACGTTCTGGTGGCGGAGACTCGCCTGCGCCCGCTCGCCGATCCGATGGCCATGAACGGCTGCGCCATGGTGGTGGTCAATCCGCCCACGGGCCTGGCCGAGCCGGCCCTGGCGGCGGCGGCGTGGATCGCACGCGAATTGGGCGGGGGGGGCGCTCTGGGTCGGGTCTGGTAGCGGTCGCGAAAATTTTGCATGTGCGAGCGTGGAAATCGTGTTATGCTGCACCGCAATATTCACTTGAACGGCCCCATGGCGAGGCCTGCGGAAGGAAGAACAACTCATGATGACCTGGTCGATGCGGGAGCAGACGAGCGCGGCGCGCGAGCGGGCGGAAAAGGCGCTGGGGCTATCTCTCGGCATGGCCTCGCCCCTGTGGTTCGCGTTCGGCGCGGCGGCCACCGTCGGGGCGAGCTGGTGGTGGATGACCCGCTGGACCAAGGCGGTGAACATCGAGGCGATGGCGCCGGCCATGCCGGCGGCCCCGATGCTCGCCATCGTCGAATCGGCGCCCGCTCTGGAGATCGCGCCAGAGTTGGCGTCCGAATTGGCGCCCGAGCCGGCCGCCCATGCCCTGGTTGAAGCCGCCCAGGCCGCCACGGCGATGGAACCTTCCGTCGCGCCCGAGCCGATCCTCGCCGCCCCACCCAAGGCGAAGGCCGCGCCCAAGGCGCCCCCCAAGCCCGTTCTCGCGCCCGTCGCCGAACCGGACGATCTGACCCGCCTGGTCGGCATCGGCCCCAAACTCGCCGACGCCCTGGCGGCGCGCGGCGTGACCCAGTTCGCCCAGTTGGCGGCCTGGACCGCCCACGACCTGGCCACGATGGACGCCGCCCTGAGCCTCAAGGGCCGCGCCGTTCGCGACGCCTGGGTCGCTCAGGCCAAGCGCTTCGCCGCCTCCCTGCATTAGTCGCCCCGCTTCACCTAAACCGATGGCCTCCCCATAGTTACGTCATCCCGGACGGAGGATTGCTCTCTTGCAAGCCGCAGATCCGGGACCCAGGAGCAACCGCCCAGACTGCGCCGACGGGCTTCTCGCGGCTGCGATTAATTGCCCGTGGCTCCTGGGTCCCGGCTCTTCAGCCTGCAAGGGGGCAGGCTTGCGGCCGGGATGACGTAAATGGGAGGCAAGATAGCAAATTGGATGAAGCAAGCGACTGGCCGAAATCACACGTTTGGCGCCCGGCCCTGGCGTTCGGTGGCAACGCGGCGGTCGCTTTGCATGATTTGGTGGGTCCGCTCTCTGACATTTGGCCGAGGGGAAGAATCGACCCTGAGCTGCCTGCATCAAGGTCCGCTTGTCGCGCGGGAGATGGCGAACGGTGCGGCAGCGGCCGATCAAGCCTTGGAGCCAGCTTTAGCACCCGGCATGGCCTTGTTCTTCTGGAGCTGCTGAAAGACGCCAAGTCGGTCGGTAATCTGCCAATGGCCGCTCAGCCTGTCGGCTGAGTCGAAAAGGTATGCCGTCGCTCCGGACATGCGGATGACTTCTCCGGTCGCCGGAAAGCCCGGAAAATCGCCGAGGTGCGTGGCCCTCCACAGCCAGGTCATAATCACGGTGTCGCCATCGGAACAAAGCCGCTGGATTTCGAACTGCTGGTCGGGAAATGGCGCGCGCGACACTCGCAGGCGAGTTTTGTATTCATCCAGGTCGAGCACTCGGCCTTCCCATGGGTCGCCGGGATCGTGATGCAGCGTGTAGCTGGAGGCCAGGTAGCGTTCGACCGCCTCCTCGCGCCCGCAATCCCAGACCTCATGGACGAAATGAGCCAACCGCTCTTTGCGCGCTTGACCATCAGGCATGGCGCGCTTCCTCGTGCCCGACGAGTAGATGGCGAAGCACCTGATCTCGGATGTCTATCGGCCAACCTTGAATGCAACGCCGAAGGCATTCCCGATCCCCGGCGAATAGGCTGCGTGTGGCGTCTTCGAAGCGCGGAAGATCGCCCGCCATGGCGGACATGAACCGATAAGCGGCCTCAGCGCGCGCCCGGGTTGGACCCGCCTCAATATCGACTTTGCGGGCGGCCTCCACCAGCTTACGCAAGGCGACGGACGCACCGCTTGGCTGACGGGCGAGCCACTCCCAATGGCGCGGCAGTAGGGTTACTTCGCGCGCGACCACGCCGAGCTTTGGACGCCCTCGTTTTGCCGCGGCGACGCTTGATGGCGTATGCCGGGCGAGGACTTCCCCCTCGGTCCCGCGCAGGTCGAGGTCTACGACCCGTCCGGTGTCCGCACTGAACACCAACACGCTTACGCCACCCCCACTCTCGACCGCGCGCTTCGCCTCGACCGCCGCCTCGGCAAGGGTTCCCGCGGCGACACGGGTTGTACCGGCGAAGGCCACAAAGGCCGCCGTCCCGTTCTCCATCGCATTCGCATCCTCGACCATCGCGCCTATTTACCCGGATAAAATTCTGAGGCAATATCGTCCGGGTAAATTCAGGAGCCGGCTATGGATCGACCCGCGCGCAAAGCGGCCATCGCCGCTTACAAGGAGCGGAAGGCCGCCCATGGTGTCTTCGCCGTCATCTGCACCGCGACAGGTGAGGCGTGGGTCGGGCAGAGCCGCCATCTCGATACTCAACAGAACGGCCTTTGGTTCGCGCTGAAGCACGGCGGCAGTCCGTACCGCTCGCTGCAGGCATCGTGGAATGTGCATGGCGCCGATGGTTTCAGATTCGAGGAGCTGGAGCGTTTACGAGACGACTTCCCGTCCCTTAGCCGGCCAAATGAGCTGAAGCGCCGACAAACCATCTGGTCGGCGAGGCTGGGCGCGATTCCGCTTTGACCCTCCGCACGGCCGCAATCGGCTCGGCGGCGTCCGCAATCGGGGCCGACGCCAGTAACCGCTCCCCACCCGACTCCGTCACTCGCAATGTCCGCTGATCGGCTGGGGACCAACCGTTAGAGTCTGACCACTGGACACCCCCACGCCACTGGAGCCCCTCGCCGCCGCCCGCTAAGGTGATGGCAAGGAGGCTTCGGCCATGGCGCGCATACCCTATTTCGATCCGGCGAAGGCTGTCGGCCGGGCGGCGGCGGCCTATGAGAAGCTGCCGCCCCTGAACATCTTCAGGATGATGGGGCACGCCGGCGAACTGATCGACGGCTTCACCCGCCTGGGGACCCAGATCCTCAATTTCACCAGTCTCGATCCGGTGCTGCGCGAGATCGCCATCGTGCGGGTGGGCGTACTGTCGGGGGCGACCTATGAGGTTTTCCAGCACGAGCGGATCGCCCGGCGGATCGGCCTGTCCGACGCCCTGATCGGCGCCATCCACGAAGGGCCAGGGGCCGCCGCCTTCGACGAGGTCCAGCGCCAGGTCATGGCCTTCACCGACGACGTGGTCGCCAACGTGCGCGCGGCCGACGCCACCTTCGAGCCGCTGAAGGAGGCCCTCGGCTACAAGGCCTTGCAGGAGCTCACCCTCACCATCGGCTACTACATGCTGGTGTCGCGCTTCCTGGAGACGTTCGACGTGGACATCGAGGCTGGAGAGCCGCCGGCGGTAACGGTGTCGACGACCAAAGGCTGACGCCGAAGGAGCGGGCGTTCGGACG
>JBDTIW010000311.1:0-6078 GCA_039936215.1 Caulobacteraceae bacterium
CGGGATCGGCCCCGATGTCCATGGCGGTGGGATGGAACTGCACGAACTCCGGATCGACGATCGCCGCCCCGGCCAGGGCCGCCAGGGCCAGGCCCTCGCCCCGCGCCGCCGCCGGATTGGTGGTCACACCATAGAGGCCGCCCACGCCGCCCGTCGCCAGGATTGTGACCGGGGCGACGATCTCGATGAACGCCTCTCCCGTCCGCGCCAGCACGCCGCGTACACGCCCCGATTCGTCGGTCAGCAGGCTTTGAACGCGCCAACCCTCGCGTATGTCGATGTGGCCGGCCGACCGCGCCGCGCCGATCAGCGCGGCCATGATCGCCGCCCCGGCCCTGTCACCGCCCACCCGGGCTACCCGGGCGCGACCGTGGGCCGCCTCCAAGCTCTGCACGAAGCCGCCGTCGGCGCGTCGGTCGAACGGCGCCCCAAGCCCGGCCAGCCGGCGCACGGCGTTCGGCCCCTCGCCGGTCAGGATGGCCACCGCCTCGGGATCGCACAGCCCAGCCCCCGCCGCCATGGTGTCGGCGCCGTGGAGGGCCGGATCGTCGTCCTCGCCCAGGGCCGCGGCCATGCCGCCCTGCGCCCAGGCCGAGGCGCAGCCCTCGCCCAGCGGCGCGGCGCACAGCAACAGGACCGGACGCGGTCCCGCCGCCAGGGCCGCCGACAGCCCCGCCAGGCCCGCGCCGACGATCAGGACGCCGTCGAAATAGGAGCGATCGGTCATGCTTTAGATCAATTCCACATCGACGTGATGGCGCGCCTTGATGAGGTCGTAGCGGGCCGGAACGCGCGGCGGCGGCAGGTCGATCATGCGCTGGACCGAGGCGCGGGCGCGCGCGACGATCGCCGCATCGACGTTCACCTCGAAGCGGCCGTGCAACAGGGCGTCGTGGATGTTCTGCAAGGTGATCCGCTTCATGTGGGGGCAGAGGTTGCAGGGCCGGACGAACTGGGTCTCCGGCGCGTCGTGGGCGACGTTGTCGGCCATGGAGCATTCGGTGATCAGCACCACCTGGCGAGGCTTGCGGGTCTTCACATAGTCGCTCATGGCTGCCGTCGAGCCCGCGAAATCGGCCGCTTCCAGAACCTCCGGCGGGCATTCAGGATGGGCGAGGATCCGGGCGTCTGGCCACGCCTGACGCATCTCGGCGATGTCGCCCGCAGTGAAGCGTTCGTGGACCTCGCAGCGGCCCTGCCAGGCGATGATGCCGATGTCGGTCTGGCGGGCCACGTTGCGGGCCAGGAACTCGTCGGGCAGCAATATGACCCGATCGACCCCGAACTCCCGGGCGATGGCTTCGACCACCTGGACGGCGTTGGCGCTGGTGCAGCAGATGTCGGTCTCGGCCTTCACCGCCGCCGAGGTGTTGACGTATGCGGCCACCGGCAGGCCGGGATAGCGCCGCCGGATCGCCCGGACGTCGGCCGCCGTGATCGAGGCGGCCAGGGAACAGCCCGCCCGCGGGTCGGGGATCAGCACCGTCTTCTCCGGACAGAGGATCTTGGAGGTCTCGGCCATGAAATGCACCCCGGCCTGGACGATCGTCGACGCCTCGCTGCGCGCCGCCTCCCGTGCCAGGCCCAGACTGTCGCCGACGAAATCGCCGACCCCGTGGAAGATTTCGGGAGTCATGTAGTTGTGGGCCAGAATGACCGCGTTCTTCTCGCGCTTGAGCTTGTTGATTGCCTCGATCAGCGGCGCCGCCAGCCGCCACTCAAGGTCCGGCAACGGGCCATGGACCTTGTCCCTGGGCCGCGCCCCGGCTATGTCCCCGGCGGGGGTGAACGCGAAAGCCGCTCCGTCGTCCGCCATGGCCTTCTCCCTTATGCTCAATCTGAGCATTTCCATGGTCTCAAAAAGACGCCGGGCCATTTTTCGGAGCCAGCGGCGCCCCGCCTTATGCTATATATGAGCATAAGTCTTCAAGCTCATATAGACCCGCGATCGGACAAGGGAAAGGCTCAATCACCTCAAAGCGAAACATTGTGATCGCCGGCCGACGCCGCGCCGCAAGGTCCGTGGTATTGGCGACCGCGAGCCTGTGCGCCTGTCACGGCGCCTCGTCGCCGGCGCCGCCCGCGCCCGGTCTCAAGACCCTTGCGGCTGGTGTCGGCGGCTTTTCAACAGCCGACCAGGCGCGCCTTGAGCAAGAGATGGACCCCGCCGTTCTGGCTCTGGCGCGGCGCCTCGATCCCGGCCGGAGGGCCGATCTGGGCGGCCGCGCGCCCGGCTGGGCGGTGCTCGACGTGGCGACGGCGCCGAGCCTCGGCTTCGGGGCGCTGGATGCCGAGGAGGCGCAACGGGTCAACGCCTGGCTGCCCGCCTCGACGGCGCCGCCGCCCCCCGCGCGGCCCTTCTATCTCAACGTCGCCGGCCCGGAGCGGGAGCGGGCCATCCTGTGCCTCACCCAGGCCGTCTACTACGAAGCGGCCCTCGAGCCGACGCCCGGCCAGGAGGCGGTGGCCCAGACGGTGCTCAACCGGGTGCGCCACCCGGCCTTTCCCCATTCCATCTGCGGAGTGGTCTATCAAGGGTCCCAACAGGTGACGGGGTGCCAGTATTCCTTCACCTGCGACGGTTCGCGCCAGCGCCCGCCGATAGCTCCGTTCTGGCAGCGCGCGGCGGCCGTGGCCCGAGCGGCGGTGAGCGGCTTCGTCATGCCCGCCGTCGGCACGGCCACCGCCTATCATGCCGACTACGTCTTCCCGCGCTGGGGTCCGACCCTGGTCAAGATCGCCCAGATCGGGGCGCACATCTTCTATCGCTTTCCGGGGCCGGCGGGCCTTCCGGGCGCCTTCCGCCAGTCCTATGCCGGCGACGAACTTCGGGTCTCCCTGGCCGGCCCGTCGCCGGCCGCCCTTCTGGCCGCCAGGGCCCAGGGCGAATTGGCGGACGCCGGCGGCGCGCCGGTGGAAACCTTCACCTACCCCGACCCCACCGCGCCCGGCGGTGTGCGCACCCGTGTAGCCGGCCAGGTCGTGTTCGGCCGCCGCGTCCCCACCCGCGAGGAGATCGCCGCCATCAACGCCACCCTGCTGGCCATGGACAAAAACGCCCCGCCCGCCCCCGCGCCCCTTCCGCCGCCGGCGTTTTCCGACAGACTCCCGATCGGCAAGCCGTAGGGCGATCTCTCACCAGACGCCGATTTTATCCGCCTCGGCGTGGCTGATCGGGTGGTGGGCGGCGGCGTGGTCTTCCTCGGCCAGCAGGCGCGCCGCCTCCAGGGCCGCCATGCAGCCGAGGCCGGCGGCGGTGACCGCCTGGCGATAGACATCGTCGGTGACGTCGCCGGCCGCAAACACGCCCTTTATGGCGGTGGCCGTCTTGCCGGGCGCGACCTTCAGATAACCCGCCTTGTCCATGTCGAGCTGGCCCTTGAAGAGTTCGGAGGCCGGGGCATGGCCGATGGCCACGAACAGGCCGTCGCAGGCGAGTTCACGCGCCGCACCGGTCTTGACGTTCCGCA
Source organism: Caulobacteraceae bacterium (assembly GCA_039936215.1). Lineage (GTDB taxonomy): Bacteria > Pseudomonadota > Alphaproteobacteria > Caulobacterales > Caulobacteraceae > Acaudatibacter. Next base: position 3,471 of record JBDTIW010000311.1, read on the forward strand.
ACCGAACGCCAGTGACGCTCAAGGGGTCGGCCGTTCCCAGCACCTCGTCTATGGCGCTGTCCCAGACGACGGCGATCTTGTCGTTGGCGAACAGACGCTCCTGCAGGATCTTCTCGGCCCTAAGCTCGTCCCGGCGATGGACCAGGGTCACCTGGGAGGCGAACTTGGTGAGGAAGAGGGCCTCCTCCACCGCCGTGTTGCCGCCGCCCACCACCACCACCTGCTTGCCGCGATAGAAGAAGCCGTCGCAGGTGGCGCAGGCCGAGACGCCGAAACCCTGGAACTTTTTTTCGCTCTCCAGCCCCAGCCATTTGGCCTCGGCCCCGGTGGCGATGATCAGGGTTTCGGCCAGCCAGACCTGACCGGAATCACAGGTGATCTTGAACGGCCGGGCCGACAGGTCGGCGGCCACGACGATGTCCTCGACCACCTCGCAGCCGACACCGACCGCCTGGGCATGCATCTGGTCCATCAGCCAGGGCCCCTGGATCACCTCCGCGAAGCCCGGATAGTTCTCCACGTCGGTGGTGATGGTGAGTTGGCCGCCGGGCGTCAGGCCACGGATCATCACCGGCTCGATAAGCGCCCGCGCCGCATAGACCGCCGCCGTATAGCCGGCCGGCCCCGCGCCCACGATCAGGCAGCGGACAGGGCGGGGAGGGCGCGTCTCTAGACCCACTCGACCTTCAATATCTCATAGGCCTTGACGCCGCCGGGAGTGTTGACCTCGACCACGTCGCCCATCTCCTTGCCGATCATCGCCCGGGCGATGGGCGAGGCAATGGAGATCTTGCCCGACTTCACGTCGGCCTCATGTTCGCCGACGATCTGGTAGCGGGCCTTTTCCTCGGTGTCCTCGTCCACCACGCTCACCGTGGCCCCGAATTTCACCTGGGCGCCGGAGAGGCGCGACACATCGATGATCTGGGCCCGCGCCATGCGGTCCTCGATCTCGGCGATGCGCCCCTCGATCCAGCCCTGGCGGTCCTTGGCGGCGTGATACTCGGCGTTCTCCGACAGGTCGCCGTGCTGGCGCGCCTCGCCGATGGCCGCCGTGATCGCCGGCCGCTCGCGAGTCTTCAAGCGTCTGAGTTCCTCGTCGAGGGTGTGGAAACCCTCGGCGGTCATGGGGACTTTTTCCATTGTGGGATAAGGTTGGTTCGCCCTGTTGAAGGATCTCGAAAGCCCGCGGACGCCGACGACCGAGGGGCCGATAGAATAAAGGCGGGGGCCTCGAATTTCAAGAGGCGACGCCCGGCGGCGCCCTTGGGCCTTCCCTTTCAAGGCGAGCCGGTTCAATGGGCGTGGGGGCCGGATGGAACGCGGTCGTCATAAACAAGGCCGGCGCCCCTGAAACCCGATGTTCGACGATAGCCACGCCTTTGTCACCCGCGCTTTTCTCCGCGCCGAGCTCGATCTCGACTATCGCGGCTGGGGTGACGATCTCGACGCCGGGTTGCGCGTCAGGCTGAGAGCCTGGTCGGAACGGCTGAAATTGAAGGAGACCTCGGCGGAAGGCGCGTTCACCCGGACCTTCTCCGTGGACACGTGGGGCTACGGCGAGGCCGGGCGCGCGGCCAAGGACGCCGTGACCCTCATTCCCAAGCTCAGGATCGCCGGCGAGGGCGCGGGCGGCGGCGCCGGCGAGGCCGATCTGGCGCTGGGCTGGTTTCGCGACGACCTGGCGGCGACGCCGCAGGTGCTCTGCGAGTTCAAGGACACCCGCTCCAACCTGGACGCAAGGCAGAACCGCAAGGGAAGCACCCGTTCGCCGGTCGAGCAGTGCCTCAACTATGTACGCGGCGCGCGGCGCGGCCTGTTCGGCAACGAGGCGGTGCAGCCGTGGTGGGGGCTGGTCACCGACATGAACGAGTTCCGCCTCTATTGGTGGGACCGGGCGCCGGCGCAGTTCCTGCGCTTCGTCATCGAGCGTCGCGATCTGTTGACGCCCTACGACCTGCTGACCGATTCCGAGGACGCGCGCTTCGACCGGTTCCTGTTCTGGCGCCTGTTCCAGCGCGATCAGCTTCTCTCCGTCGCCGGCCGTCCGCCGCTATTGCGCCTGATCGAGCGACAGTGGGTGCGCGAACGCAAGCTCGAAGGGGAATTCTACGCCCGCTACAAGACTGTCCGAGAACGCCTGTTCAACGTCCTGACCGTGTCCAACGAGGGCTTTGCCGGCACGCCCACCCAGCTCCTGCGCCTGACCCAGAGGCTGTTGGACCGCTTCATCTTCGCCTTCTATTGCGAGGACATGGGCGAGCGGATGCTGTTTCCGCCATTCCTTGATCCTATCGACCTGTATATGCTATATAATTTGCCCCACCTCGCAAAAGCGTCCCCGCAAAACGTCCCCATTTTCCCCGCGTGTCCCGCTTTGTGCGCCACCGTTTGAAACGGTTTCGCTTGCGGGATCGTGTTTGCCGGGTCAGGGTGATCGCCTCACTGGAGGGACCACCATGCGCATCCTGTTCCTGGCCGCCGTCGCGGCCTTTGCCTTCACATCCGTTGCCGACGCTAAGCCCTGCAAGGACGCGACCGGCAAGTTTGTGAAATGTCCGGCCGCCGCAGCCGCGCCAGCCGCGACCGCCAAGGCCGCGACCCCCAT
>JBDTIW010000312.1:0-19386 GCA_039936215.1 Caulobacteraceae bacterium
GGCCCATCCAGAGATGCCCAGACCTGGCATGTGTCGAAGACGTGTCCGTTGAAATAGGCGCGGTCTTGCTCGGGCGTGTGAAGGCCGGCGAGCCAAGGCAGCCGTTCGTCGAAGGCGGCGCGATGGACCGTGGCGGCCTGGTCCATCTCGTCGCGCCTCAACGGACGGATGATCCTCTCCATTCAGCGGCCCTAGAGTGAACGGGCGTGGGGGGCAATGGCTCGCTTCACGGCGCTTGACAGGTCGGCGCCGGCGCCTCCATGGCCTTCAACATGGCCGGCCCGCCCGTGGCGAGGAAGCGCCAGAGGAGCAGGGCGGCGAAGGCCACGCCGATCAGGTCGAGCCAGGTGGTGTAGTTCCAGGAAAAGCCCTCGGTCATGATCGCCGCGGCGCGCCGGGTCGGGAGCAGATGCAGCAGGCCAAAGGCGATCTCGACCACGTATCCGGCCGCCGCCATGGCGCCGTAGAAGACGACGAACAGAATGGCCGCGACCTTCGGCCCATAGTAGCGGCGATAGATGTCCAGGATCGGCAGGACGATCAGATCGGCGAAGATGAAGCTCACCACGCCGCCGAAACTGGCCCCGCCGTTCCACAGGACGGCCGCCAGGGGCACATTGCCGATCGAGCAGACGAAGGTGACCACGCCGATCAGCGGTCCGACCAGCGGACCGACGAACTTCGCCGCGTCGGGGTGCTGGGCGTCGAACACCCGCGCCCAGATGTGCGGCGGAACCCAGGCGGCCACGGCCCCGGCGATCGCCAGGCCCAGGGCGATGTCGAACCACAGCGAAGCCCAGTCCATCCAGAAATAATGGGAGGTGGCCGTGAACCCCTTGGCCGACAGGAGCCGCTTCCAGACCGGACCTTCGGTCACCGCCATGTCCATCGCCGCGTGACCTTCCATCCGGCCGGCGACGCCCTTGTCCGCCCGCGCCCTGGCCCGGTCGACCAGGCGGCGGCGCATGACCAGGCGCAGAAGCGCCGTGACGAGGACGATCATCACCAGGCCGCCGGCCCAGGTGGCGGCGGTGAATCGCCAGCCGAGCAGAATGGCCAGGATCAGTCCCAGTTCGACCACCAGGTTGGTGGAGGCGAACTGGAAGGCCATGGCGGCGTTGAAATTGCCGCCCTTGCGAAAGATCGACCGTCCGATCGCCACCGCCGCATAGGAGCAGGATGACGAGGCGGCGCCGAGCGCGGTCGCCTTGGCGATCGAGGCGGGGCTGTCGTCCGGCAGGAGCCTGGCCATCTCCCGATGGCTGACCACCGCCTGGATCGTCCCGGAGATGAAGAATCCCAGGATCAGCGCCCAGAGGATTTCCCAGCCCATGATCGCGGCCATCCGAAGGGCATGAAGGGCGGCGCCGATCATGGGAACGCCTTCCCGCCGGCCAGGTCTTGCAGGATGGGGCAGTCGGGCCGCTCGTCGCCGGCGCAACAATCCGCCGGTCCGCGAAGGCTGTCGGCCATCGCCCCCATCTCGACGATGCGCGCGTCGAGGTCGGCCGCGACATTCGACATGATCTGGATTCTCCGTTCAGTTCGCTGAAAAAGCAGACGGGACCGTCACCAGGCAATGGGCGGGGGGTCAGGACGGCGGGTGATCCGCACCAGCCATCGGCACCATATGGCGCATCATTTCGTCATGGTCCGCCGGCGCACTCTTGACGGCCGCCTGGTACGCCGCTGGCGAGAGCGAAGGCAGTTTGCGAAGGAAGGCGACCATGTCCCAGATCAGTTCATCGCTGTGGGTGCGCCCCCAGGCCGGCATGGCGGTCATCTTGATACCGTGTTTCACGACCCAGAACTCCTCCCGGGCCGAAAGGTCCGTGCCGCGGCTGAATTCCGGGGCCTGTGGATAAAGGCCCTGACTGATCTCGGTTTTCTCCATGCCGGGGGCCAGATGGCAGCCGCTGCACATCTCGGCATAGAGGCCGGCGCCCGCCGATACCCGCTTCGCTTCCCCAAGATCGGCCGGCGCTTTTATGTTTCGCGCCCGTACGGCGACGGAGCGATCTCGCAACGCCTCCATCAGCGCGAAGACGGGCTTGGTGTGGGGCGAATCGGCTCCGATATTGTAGGCGCCCAACGAAATCAAAACGGCCAACATTCCCGCCATGAGTAGGGCGACAACGCAAAGCATGGCGGCGGCCACGAGATGGGTGCGATGGTCGAGCAGTTTCCAGCCGTTCACGTCGCGCCCCGATCCCGACAAGCCGCCCGCCCGATATACGCATGGCCGGCGGTCCGCCCCTCGCATTTGGCCCCTCGCATTTGGCTTGACCCCGCCAGCGGTCGCCTATCATGTGCCGCATCGTTTCAAAAACTTCCTTTAGATAGGGGCCTAGGAAATGCGGAAATTTACGTCCACCTCGCTCGGCATGGCCAGCGGGGCGGCCATGATCTTGGCGCTGGCGGCGCCGGTTCACGCGGCGACCGCCCAGGCGGTCGAGACCAGCAGCGACGTCCGCCACGATGTTTCGCCGCCACTGAGCCACTTGGTCAGGATCTCGCCGCCATCGCGTCATGCGGCGCCGCGCGTCATTCCCTTGCGGCCCATTCCCTTTGCTCAGCCGAGCGGTCTCGAACAGGCGGACGGCGCCTTGCAGGCGAGCGCCGGGGCCCCTGTCGGCACGGTGGACGGCCTGAACTTCGCCGGCGTCGGCCAAGGCGACTATGGGTATTCCGACTTCCTCGCCCCGCCGGACACCAACGGCGCCGTGGGCGCGACGCAATACGTCCAGTTCGTGAACGCCTCGTTCGGGATCTTCGACAAGGCCACCGGCGCCCTTTTGCTTCCCGTCGCCAACGCCAACACCGTGTGGGCGGGCTTCGGCGGCGCGTGCGAAGCCAACAACGATGGCGACGGGGTCATAAAGTATGACCGGATCGCCAATCGCTGGCTGATAACCCAGCTGTCGGTTTCGACAACCCCGTTCACCGAGTGCGTGGCGGTCTCCAAGACCAGCGACGCGACCGGGGCCTACAATCGCTACGCCTTCACCTACGCCACCGATTTCGACGATTATCCCAAGTTCGGCGTCTGGCCTGACGGCTACTACGTGACCTATAACATCTTCGCCAACGGCCAGAATTTCATCGGGGCCAAACTTTGCGCGCTCCACCGCGCTAAAATGCTGCAGGGCAAGAAGGCGACGCAGCAATGCATCCAGCTGTCATCGGCGTTCGGCGGCGTTTTACCGTCCGATCTCGACGGCGCGACGAAGCCCCCGGTGGGGTCGCCCAACTACATGGTCAACTTCGGCACGAACTCCCTCAACATGTGGAGTTTCCACGTCGACTGGGCGACGCCGGCCAACACCACCCTGACCGGCCCGGTCAACATTCCCGTGCCGGCTTTCAGCCCGCTCTGCGGTGGCGGCACCTGCGTCCGCCAGAAGGCCACGACCCAGACGCTCGACAGCCTGGCGGATCGCGTGATGTACCGTCTGGCCTACCGCAACTTCGGCGCGCATGAATCGCTGGTGGTCGATCACTCGGTGACGGCCGGCGCGGGCGGCGGCGTACGCTGGTATGAGCTGCGCACCCCCGGCGCCGCCCCCACCCTGTTCCAGAGCGGCACCTTCGCGCCGGACAAGCGCTTCCGCTGGATGGGCAGCGTCGCCATGGATCATGTCGGTGACATCGCGGTCGGTTACAGCCTGTCGTCGGCGAAGACCTTCCCGACCATCGCTTACACCGGGCGTCTGGCGACTGACCCTCTGGGCACACTGCAGGGTGAGAAGATCGTCAAGGCCGGGGCTGGCAGCCAGAATGGTGGCCTGTCTCGCTGGGGCGACTACACCGCCATGGCCGTCGATCCCACCGACGACTGCACCTTCTACTATACCAACGAATATCTGAAGGCCTCGGGCTCGTTCAACTGGAGCACGGAAATCAACTCCTTCAAATTCCCGAACTGCAGCTAGCTGAAGTCTTTTCGCTGTTGGGCCTGCCCCGCAGCGGCATGGAATGACCACCCCGGCCCTTGCGAGAAGGTCGGGGTGGTCGTCGTATCCGGCGGGGTGTAGCAGCGCTGTGGCTGACAGCGGCTTCCGCGTGAGCGACCCATCCTGTGACCCGCGCCGGCCGGCGAGGGGTTGACTCCATCGAGGGCGTATTCCTTTCGGCAGCGGAGTTTCCCTCCGCATCGTCGAGGGGCGTTGATGACAACTCATTCTAGGGTGGACTCGGGCGGTTCTTGGCCCGGAAGGGCGAATGGCGCGCGCAAGTCGGGCGGCGGTCATTTCGCGTGACCGCCAAAGCCCTCCCCTGGCTCGTCGCCCGCGCCGGCGAGGCGATCTACGGACGCCATTGGCGATCGGCGATTGCTTGCGCCGTCCAGCTCAATCCGCAGACGGTGCGAAAAATAGGCAAGGCGGCAGCGACGGGCGAATCCCATCCGGTTTCACCCGGCGTTCTGGAAGAACTGGCCGCGCTGGCATGGGAATACGCGGCCAATATCTAACACGTGACCTCGGACGGGCGCGCCGCCGCGGCCCGTTGCGAGCGGATCGCGGTGGAACTCGCCGAGGCGGCGGGGGTATGGAAGCCCGTCGCGTGGAGCGTTCGCTCCAAAAAAACCGGCCGGGCTGAAACAACCCGGCCGGGGACAAGGGTTCTTAAGGAAGACGTTTCTTAGAAAGCCGTCACGCCGTTGGGCGTGCCCAGGCCGGTGGGACCGTCATAGCCGACTTCGGCATTGCAGAAATAGGCCGGCTGCCCGGGGCAGGAGCCGTTGCTGCCCGACGTAACGTCAAACAGCGCGGCGGTGTTGGCGTAGGGATCGCTGCCGTAGTTCACCGCGCCGCCATTGGCGCCATAGACGCCGCCGACGAGGGGGGCGGCGACGCTGGTGCCGCCGAAGACCAGCCACGCGGAGTGTGTCGTGCTGGTCGGCGCATAGACGGCGACACCAGTGGCGGGGTCGGCGTCGGCCGAGACGTCGGCCTCCATCCGCAGGCTGCATCCGCTGTCGGTCTGCCAGGACGGCTTGGCGTAGAAGATGCTGCAGCCGCTGCCGGTCCCCGACCACACGGTTTCGGCCCAGCCGCGGGCATTGCCGCTGGTGACCAGGTGGGTGCCGCCGACCGCCGTGACGTGCGGCGAGGTGGCGGGGAACTGGGCGCCGTAGCCGCTGTCGCCCGTGCTCGCCGTGACCGCAACGCCGGCATGGTTGTAGTCGGCCTCGAAGGTCTGCGAGCCGGATTCGCCGCCGCCGTAGCTGTTGCTGATGGCGTGGGCGCCCTTGGCCGCCGCGGTATTCACCGCCTCGCCCAGATTCCTGAACGAGTTCGTCTTGGCCTCGACGAGGATGATCTTGCAGTTCGGGCACATGGCGCTGGCCATGTCGAGATCCAGGGCAGATTCTTGCGCCCAGCCGACATTCTCCGCCGGATAGCGCTTTGTCCTGCCCTTCTGGTTGTACTTGGTGAAGCAGCCGTTGGCGGTCGTGCAGGGTGGCAGGCCGTACTGGGCGCGATAAACGCCGAGATCGGCTTCGGCGGCGTCGTATCCAAAGGCGTCGACCAGGGCGATGATCGTCGAGGAACTGCCCGAGGCGGTAATCTTGTAGGCCGAGCGCAGATCGCTGGGGCCGTAGCCCCGGGGGGTCGTATTGCCGATCACGTTGGTTTCGACGAGGTTGCCGACCCGGTCGGTCACTACATGAGCGTAGCAGCGCGCCGTTCCCGACGCGATCAGCCTGGAACAGACCGCCACGTGATAGACATTCCCCGAGCGCTCGATCGGCTCGGCGGAGGCGATGGACGCCGCCCCCACGACCATTCCAGCGGACAATAGCGCCGCCGACCAAATACCATGCATGTGCGTCTCCCCGTGTTCTCGCGGCATGGGTTCAGGGGCTTTGGATCGGCCCCGTACGCCGCGTTCCGCAGCGACGCCTACACAACCACGTTCGATGAGTCGCGATGTTTTTGGTAGTCAGCGATCAGTCGCGGAGAGACGGCGGGGGGCGCTGCCTTGGGCGCCGCGACATTCCGCTGCTACGACCCCGGCTGCGGCGCCGGTTCGAGAACACGGGCGAGGATCTTGCGGGCGCGGCGGACGCGGGTCTCGATCGTCTTGGCGGAGACGCCCATGATCTCTCCCGCCTCCCGCTGTGACCAGCCCTCGAAGGCTGTGAGCAGCAGGGGCTCCTTCAAGGCGGCCGGCAGCCGGGCGACGGCGCGGTCGAGCCTCGCCGTTTCCTGGCGCTCGACGACCCTCTCGTCCGCCGGCGTCGCGGGATCGGACATGGCCAGAGCGCCGCTCTCTTCCAGACCCCGTCCACCGAACAGAAGGCGGCGGACGGCCATGCGCCGGCCGCGGTCGCGCGCCTTGTTGATGGCGATCGTCCGCAGCCAGGCGGCGAACGGACGTTTCGGGTCGTAGCGTCGCAGCGCCATCCAGGCCGCGATGAAGGCCTCGTGGACGGCCTCATAGGCCTCGTCGGCGTTGCCGGTATGGCGGCGCAACAGGCGGTAGAGGGGCTCCTGGTGACGCCGGACCAGGTCGGCGAAGGCTCTTTCGTCACCTTCCGCCGCGCGCCCGGCCAGCACCGCGTCGCACGACGGCTCGCCCAGGTTCACGGATTCTCGGCGGTCAGCGACTTGACCACCGTGTCGTCGAACGGCCCAGCCTGATCGGGCGTGAGCAGGGCGCGCATGGCGATGACATGGAGCATGGTTTCGGTCTGCAGGGCGTCCATGGCCCGATGGAAGCGGTCGATGGCGGCCTGGACCTTCGGCGTATAGGCATGGGCCTCCTGGTAGGCCCGCGCCAGCTGCGCGTTGGCGGCCCGCATCTCCGCCTCCAGCGCCTGCCTCTTGGCGGCGTGGTCACGCTCCAGCCCGTCGATCCGGCGCCGCTGTTCCGTCGTGAGGTGGAGTCTGTGGTGGAGTGTCCGATGCAGGTCGCCCCCATGATCCAGTCTCGCCTGGACATAACTCGCCCCGCCCCAGACGCCGAGCGCCGCGGCGAGCGCCGACAGCAAGAGCGTCAGGGCAATGGCGCGAACGACGCTCACCGGCCGCCTTCGAGCAGGGTGGATGGGGCCAGGTCCGCCGCCACGGAGAAGGCGCTGGAACCGTGAGGGGCGGCGACCTTGGCGACCGCCGTCACGCCGCCGACGACGACGCCCATCGCCAGGGCGAGGCCCACCGAGGCCAGGGCCACGGGGGCGAGCATGGCGGCCGTCCGCGCCTCGGCCCGCCGCCGCGCCACGCCGCGCCAGATGTCGGCTTGCAGCCGGTCCAGGGATCGGTCGATCGGCTCCGCCGCCAGCCGGCCCAACAGATCGTCCAATCGCTTTGTCATGATATGTCCTCGGCCCGCCTCCTGACTATACGCGTTAAGCGGACGTGATCCCCCAATATCAAATCGGGCGCGAGGGGTGGAGGCGGCCAGGCGCGTAACTCCTTCGACCAGGAAGCTTCCCCCTCTGCCGAAGGACGACCGTGAGATCTCCTACGTTGCCGGCCGCGTCGCGACGGCGCTTTGTACAGGGATTGGCCCTGGCGGGCGGCGCCGCCGTCGTCGGCGCGCCGCGGTGGGCGCGGGCCTGGGGCGGGGCCGTCTCGCCGGCGATTCTGAGCGGCGACACCTTCGATCTTACCGTCGAGCCCATGCCCATCAACATCACCGGCCGGGGGCGCATGGCGACGGCGGTCAACGGGTCCGTCCCCGCCCCGACCTTGCGTTTCCGCGAGGGGGACACGGTGACCATCAAGGTCACCAACCGGCTGCGCGAGCCGACCTCGATCCACTGGCATGGCTTGCGCCTGCCCGCCGACATGGACGGCGTGCCGGGGCTCACCTTCCCTGGCATCATGCCCGGCGAGACTTTCACCTACCGGTTTCTGGTCAAGCAGGGCGGCACCTACTGGTACCACAGCCATTCGGGGATGCAGGAACAGACCGGGCTCTACGGCCCGCTCATCCTCGAACCCAAGACGCCGCCGCCCTACGCCTACGAGCGCGAATACGTGATCCTGCTGTCGGACTGGACCGACGAAGATCCGATGACGGTGGTCTCCAACCTGAAAATGCGGGGCGACTACTACAACTACCACATGCGCACCGTGGGGACCTTCGCCAAGGACGTCCATCGCAAGGGGCTGGGCTCAACCTGGCGGGACTGGACGATGTGGGGCGGGATGCGGATGAGTCCCACCGACATCATGGATGTCACCGGCGCCACCTACACCTTTCTTATCAACGGCGCCCCGCCGGCGGCCAACTGGACGGGTCTCTTCAGACCCGGCGAGCGGGTGCGCTTGCGGTTCATCAACGGCTCCTCGATGTCGACCTTCGACGTGCGAATCCCTGGCCTGCCTTTGTTGGTCGTCGCCGCCGACGGGAGCGATGTGGAGCCGGTGAGGATCGACCAGTTCCGCATCGGGGTGGCTGAAACCTACGATGTCATCGTCCAGCCGCCGGACGAGCGCGCTTACACCATCTTCGCCCAGGCCGAGGATCGGACCGGCTATGCCCGCGCAACCCTGGCGACGCGGGCGGGCATGGTCGGCCCCATTCCGCCCATGGATCCCCGGCCCCTGCGCACCATGGCCGACATGGGCATGGCGGGGATGGCCATGGGTGAGATGAAGATGGCGGGCTCCGATATGCCCGGCATGGATATGGCCGGCATGACCGGGCCCAAACCGCCGTCGGTCAACGCCGACCGCGTCGATCAGATGAAGCTGGTCGGCCAGGTCAATGTCGACAACGTGGCCATGGAAACCCAGAACCGTCAGGCTCAGCCCGGCGCGGGCCTGGCGGGCGACGGCCGCCGGACCCTTCTCTACACTGATCTCAAGGCGCTGACGCCCGACGCCGACAAGCGTCCGGTCGATCGCGACATCGAATTCCACCTGACCGGCAACATGCAACGCTGGACCTGGGGATTCGACGGCAAGAAGTTTTCGCAGGCCGGACCTGTCGCGGTGAAGCTGGGCGAGCGGGTGCGCTTCGTGCTGATCAACGACACCATGATGGAGCACCCGATCCATCTGCACGGATTTTTGTTTTCCCTGGAGAACGGCGCCGCCGGACGCCTGCCGCTCAAGCACACCGTCAATGTCAAACCCGGCGAGCGCCTGAGCTTCCTCTTCGACGCCGACACCCCAGGCCATTGGGCCTTTCACTGCCACCTCCTCTATCACATGGAGACCGGCATGTTCCGCACGGTGCTGGTGGCGTGAGGGGGCGGTCGGGCGCCGCGCGCTGTCGTTCGCCCGCGGCATTAGCCGGTCCTGAGCCCTCGCCCCCATTCTTATGGGGGAGAGGGTGGGGTGAGGGGGTCGCGGCGCTGTCTGGCTCTCTCCGAATTGGCCCGCTACGTCGAAAGACCCCTCACCCAACCCTCTCCCCGCAAGCGGGGCGAGGGCTAGACTGGCGAGATTCCAGTTCAGTCAGTTGCCCTTGGAAAACCGCGGCTCTGATCGCGGCGAGCATCGCGCTTCTACTACCCCCCGCCGCCCACGCCCAAATCGCCGCGCCCTTCGGCCCTCCGGTCGACGACCGCCGGGTCTATGTCCACGGCCTGTTCGATCAGCTCGAAGGCCGCCTCGGTAGTGGAAACGACAACAGTTTCCGTTGGGAAGGCGAAGCCTGGGTGGGGACCGATGCGAACCGCCTGTGGATCAAGTCCGAGGGCGAGGTCGATAGTCAGGGGAGGGTCTCAGACGGCCAGCAGGAAATCTTCTACGACCGGCCCGTCTCCACCTATTTTGACCTTCAGGGCGGCGTGCGCTACGATGCGGATTCAGGTCCGGGCCGCGGCTGGGCGGCGTTCGGGATCGAGGGCCTGGCGCCCTGGTTCTTCAAGGTGTCGGCCACCGGCTATGTCGGCGACGCCGGGCGTTTCGCGGCCAAGGCGATGGTCTCCTACGACCAGCTTCTGACCAATCGGCTGATTGTGGGGCCGGAAGCCGAGGTCAATTTCTACGCCAAGGACGACCCGGCGCGGCGGATCGGTTCGGGCCTCTCCGACCTCGATGCGGGGCTGCGGCTGCGCTATGAGATCACCCGCAAGTTCGCGCCCTACATCGGGGTGACCTTCGAACGGAAATTCGGCGCGACGGCCGACTTCGTCCGCGCCGCCGGCGAGCGGAGCGCCGACGTCAGGTTCACGACAGGGCTACGGACGTGGTTCTGATCAGCGGCCGACGCGGCCGAACAGGTCCATCAGCTCATCCAGCTTTTGCTTGCGATCGCCCTCGTCGCCGCTGGCGACGGCGTCGGCCACGCAGTGGGCCACGTGATCGCGCAACACCGCCTCCTCCACCTTTTTCAAAGCCGCTCGAACCGCGGAGACCTGGATGACCACGTCCACGCAATAGCGATCGTCTTCGATCATTCGGGCCAAGCCGCGGACCTGTCCCTCGATGCGGGCCAGTCGCGCGAGGGTCTTGCGGCGCATGTCGATTTGCATTGGCTTGTAATATACCCTGCGGGGGTTATATGCAATACCCGAGGGGGGTTAGAGAGACCGGCGATGACCATGCACAATCCGAGCGCGACCTACACCTGCCCCATGCACCCCCAGATACGCCAGGCCGGGCCGGGCGCCTGCCCGATCTGCGGCATGGCGCTGGAGCCCGAGATGGCCTCCGCCGACGCCGCCCCCAATGCGGAACTGGCCGACATGAGCCGGCGCTTCGGGATCGGCCTTGTCCTGGCCGTTCCGGTGATCGTCCTGGCCATGGCCGGCCACATGGGCAGCCTCCGCTTCCCTTGGAGCGAACAGACCGCCAACTGGCTGGAGCTGATCCTGGCCACCCCCGTGGTGCTCTATTGCGGCTGGCCGTTCTTCGAGCGCGGCTGGAAATCGCTCGGCACCCGCCACCTCAACATGTTCACCCTGATCGCCATGGGGATCGGGGTGTCGTGGCTCTATTCGATCGTGGCGACGCTCGCGCCCGGCCTGTTGCCGGCCGCCTTCCGCGGCGAAGGCGGGGCGGCCCCGGTCTATTTCGAGCCGGCGGCGGTGATCACCGTCCTTGTTCTCCTGGGTCAGGTGCTGGAATTGCGGGCGCGGGAGCAGACCGGCGGGGCTATCCGCGCCCTGCTCGATCTCGCCCCCAAGCTGGCCCGGCGGATCGCCGACGACGGCTCGGAGGAAGAGGTCCCGCTCGATCACGTGCGTGTCGGCGACCGCCTGCGTGTACGGCCCGGCGAAAAGGCCCCGGTGGACGGCGAGGTGCTGGAAGGGCGCTCCCACGTCGATGAATCCCTGGTCACCGGGGAATCCATGCCGGTGCTGAAGGAGCCCGGCGCGGCCATCGTCGGCGGGGCCCTCAACCAGTCGGGCGCCCTGATCATGCGGGCCGACAAGGTGGGGCGCGACACCATGCTGGCCCGCATCGTCCAGATGGTCGCCGAGGCCCAGCGTTCCCGCGCCCCGATCCAGCGGCTGGCCGACAGCGTGTCGGGCTGGTTCGTGCCGTCGGTGATCGCCGCGGCCGTGGCGGCCTTCGCCGTCTGGGCGGTCGTCGGTCCGCAGCCGCGCCTGGCCTTCGCCCTGGTGGCGGCGGTGTCGGTGCTGATCATCGCCTGCCCCTGCGCCCTGGGCCTGGCGACGCCCATGGCGATCATGGTCGGGGTGGGTCGCGGGGCCAAGGCCGGAGTGCTGATCAAGAACGCCCAGGCCCTGGAGCGTTTCGAAAAGGTCGACACCCTGGTGGTCGACAAGACCGGCACCCTCACCGAAGGCAGGCCGAAACTCATTTCGATCCAGCCGGCGGAGGGCTGGAGCGAGGCCGACCTGTTGCGCTTGGCGGCCAGTCTGGAGCGGCCCAGCGAACACCCCCTGGCCCGCGCCGTGGTCGAGGCGGCGCTGGAGCGCAAGCTGACGCTCTCCGATCCCGCCGATTTCGTCGCCCCGATCGGCAAGGGCGTCACCGGCGTCGTCGAAGGCCGCCAGGTCGCCATTGGCTCGAGCGCCTTGATCGACGCTCAGGGCGCGCCGACCGCCGGCCTCGCGGGTCACGCCGACGCTTTGCGGCGGGAGGGCGCGACGGCGATCTTCGTCGCCGTCGATGGTAAGCTGGCCGGCGTTCTGGGTATCGCCGATCCGATCAAGAAAACGACACCGGAGGCGGTCAAGGCCCTGCGGGAGGCCGGCCTGCGGATCGTCATGCTCACCGGCGACAACCGCCTGACCGCCGAGGCGATCGGCGCCTCGCTGGGTATCGAGGAGATCGAGGCGGAGGTCGCTCCCGACCAGAAAAGCGCCGTCGTCGAGCGACTGAAAAAGGAAGGCCGGATCGTCGCCATGGCCGGCGACGGGGTCAACGACGCCCCGGCCCTGGCCGCCGCCGATGTCGGCGTGGCCATGGGCACGGGGACCGACGTGGCCATCGAAAGCGCCGGCGTTACCCTGCTGAAGGGCGACCTCACCGGCATCGTCCGCGCCCGGCGCCTGTCGCGGGCGGTGATGAACAACATCCGCCAGAACCTCGTCTTCGCCTTCATCTACAACGCCGCCGGCGTGCCCATCGCCGCCGGCCTGCTCTATCCGGCGTTCGGCCTGCTGCTGTCGCCGACCCTCGCCGCGGCGGCCATGGCCTTGAGTTCGGTGAGCGTGATCGGCAATTCCCTGAGGCTGCGGGCGATCAAACTTTAGGGCTGGGCGATCCACCGATGGCGCTTGGCCTATTTCGACCCCTTCACCCGTCGTAGTCCAGCACCACGCCCTCGCCGACCGGGACCGCCTGGCAGGTCAGCACATAGCCCTGCGCCAGTTCGGCCGCCGTCAGGGCATAGTTGGCCTTCATCTCCACCTTGCCCGCAATGAGCCTGGCGCGGCAGGTGGCGCAGACGCCGCCCTTGCAGGCGAAGGGGGCCGGGACACCCGCCGCCCGGGCGCTTTCCAGGATGCTGCCCTTGTCGGCGTCGAAGGCGATGCGCGAGCGACGGCCGTCCAGCACCACGGTGATCGACACGCCCCGCGCCTTCTCCTCGAGGCGGCGGGCGGCGGCGGCCTGAGAGGCGGAGAGGGGCCCGATGGTGAAACGCTCGATCAGGATGCGGTCCGGCGGCACGCCGCGCGCCAGCAGCGCCGCCTCCACGGCCTCCATCATCGGGGCGGGGCCGCAGACGAAGACGGCGTCGGCCTCGGCCGGCGGCGCCAGGGCGTCCAGCACCGCCCCCGTCTTCGCCTCGTCCAGGCGGCCGTTGAAGAGTTCGACCTCCTCGTCCTCGTCCTCGAGAAAGTGGAACACCTCCAGGCGGTCCATGTAGCGGTTCTTCAGGCCCGCCAGCTCCTCCAGGAACATCACCTGGGCGGCCGCGCGGTTGCCGTAGAGCAGGGAGAAGCGGCTCTTCGGCTCGACCGCCAGAGCGGTCTTCATCAGCGACAGGATGGGGGTGATACCGGCCCCGCCGGCGAAGGCGACATAGCGCCGACTCGCCTCGGCGTCGAACGGCCAGGTGAAGGCCCCGTGGGGGGCCATCACCTCGACCGTATCGCCCACCCTTAGATGGCCGTTGACCCAGCCGGAGAACACGCCCTCGGCGATCTCTTTCACCGCGATGCGCAGTTCGCCCTCGTGCGGCGCGGCGCAGACCGAATAGTTGCGGCGGATATCCTCGCCGGCGATCTCGGTGCGAAGGGTCAGGTGCTGACCGGGCTGGAAGGCGAAGGCGGCGCGCGCTTCCTCCGGCAGGTCGAAGCTCAGGGAGACGCAGTCGGCGGTCTCGCGGCGAACCTCGGCGACGCGCAGGGTGTGAAAGCCGGCGGCCATTCTATCGCGTCAATGGCACTTGAAGCGGTCGAAAGGCTCGGCGCAGTCTCGGCAGCGCCACAGCGCCTTGCAGGGCGTCGAGCCAAAGGCGCTGACCTCCTCGGTGGCCAGGGAGCCACAGCGCGGGCAGGCCGGCGCCTCCTCGCGCAGGCGACTGGAGGCGGGCGGCGGGGCGATGCCATAGGCCAGCAGCTTGGCGCGGCCCGCCGCGGTGATCCAGTCGGTGGTCCACGGCGGGTCGAGGCGGGAGATCAGGCGCACATCGTCAAGGCCGGCCGCCGAGAGGGCCTCGCGGATCGAGCGCTCGATCACGGCGGTGGCCGGACAACCGGTATAGGTGGGGGTGACCACGACGCTGCGTCCCTCGGAGTCGATATCGCGGACGATACCCAGATCCATGACCGACACGGCGGGGATTTCCGGATCTGGGACGGCGGCCAGGATCGCGCGGATGCGCGCCGCGCGATCAAGGGTGGCCGTGGATGTGGCGCTCACGGGATCACCAGACCGCGCCTGGATAGGCGCGGGGCAGGAACTGCATTTCGGCCAGCAGATGGCCCAGGTGTTCGGAGTGGCGCCCCGCCCGGCCGCCGACCGTGGCGCGCCGGGCGGCGGGGCGTTGGAGGGTCGCCTCGGCGAGGACGGCATCCAGCTCCGCGTCGAAAGCCGCGCGCAGGCCGGCCGGATCGGGCGTCACGCCCGCCGCGACCAGCGCCCGCGTCACCTCGTCGGCCTCGAACAGCTCATCGACAAAGCGCCAGCACCAGTCCAGTCCCTCGATGACACGCTCGCGGCTTTCCTGCGTCCCGTCACCCAGCCGGACCATCCATTCCGAGGCGAAACGCAGATGGTATCGGGTTTCCTTGACGGCCTTCTTCGCCACGCCGGCCAGGGTCGCATCGGTTGAATCGCACAAGCCCTCGAACAATCCCTTCCGCCACAGCGAGAACAGGAACTGGCGGGCGATGGTGCGCGCGAAATCGCCGTTCGGCTGTTCGACCAGCAGGCAGTTGGCGTAGTCGAGCACATCGCGGTGGAAAGCCAGTTTGTCGCCGTCCCGCCCGGCCCCCTCCACCTCGCCGGCGTAGCCCAACAGGTGCGTCGCCTGGCCGATCAGGTCGAGGGCGAGGTTGGCCAGGGCCAGGTCGACCTCCAAGGTCGGCGCGTGGCCGCACCATTCCCCCAGCCTCTGGCCCAGCACCAGGCTGTCGTCGCCCAGGCGCAGGGCGTAGCGGAAGAGAGCCTCGCGGTCGGGGGTCACGGCGCGCGCCTCGCACCATGATCCTCCCCCGTCCTCTTACGGGGGAGGGGGACCCCGAAGGGGTGGAGGGGGCGGGTGAGCCTTGGACATTCGATCTTGTCGTCGTCGGTGTTCGCGGGATGCTCGGCGCGATTGCGCACGGCCCTCGCCCCCTCCACCGCTTCGCGGTCCCCCTCCCCCGCTTTGCGGGGGAGGAACCAGACGAGCGATTTCGCGAGAGACGGGGGAATTTCCGACATTGGCCCTACATATTCCTGATCGTATCGGGAATTTTGTAGAAGGTCGGGTGGCGATAGACCTTGTCCTCGGCCGGTTCGAACAGGGAGCCGGCGTCGGCGGGGTCGGAGGCGGTGATGGCGGCCGAGGGGACGACCCAAAGGCTCACCCCCTCCATGCGCCGGGTATAGACATCGCGCGCCGCCTCCACCGCCATGTCGGGGTCGGCGGCGTGGACGCTGCCCACATGCTTGTGGGAAAGGCCGCCGCGCGAGCGCACGAAGACTTCCCACAGCGGCCAGTCGCGCGGGGCCTCAGCCATCAGGCGGCCTGGACGCCGGGGCGGGCGCGCTTGTCGGCATGGGCCATGGCCGCGGCGCGCACCCAGGCGCCGTCCTCCCAGGCCTGGACGCGGGCGGCCATCCGCTCCTTGGCGACCGGCCCCTCGCCGCGCACCACGGCGTAGAACTCTTCCCAGTCGATGGCGCCGAAGTCGTAGCCGTCTTTCGCGGCGTTCCACTTCAGGTCCGGGTCGGGAATCTTAAGCCCGATCGCCTCCGCCTGGGGCACGGTCACATCGACGAACTTCTGGCGCAGGGCGTCGTTGGTGTCGCGCTTGATCCGCCAGCGCATGGACTGGGCGGTGTTGGGCGAATTGTCGTCGGGGGGCCCGAACATCATCAGCGACGGCCACCACCAGCGGTCGAGGGCGTCCTGAGCCATCCGCTTCTGCGCCGGCGTCCCGGCCGCCATGGCCATGGTCAGCTCATAGCCCTGGCGCTGGTGGAAGCTCTCCTCCTTGCACACCCGCACCATGGCCCGCGCGTAGGGGCCATAGGAGGTCCGCTGCAGGGGCACCTGGTTCATGATCGCCGCCCCGTCCACCAGCCAGCCGATCGCCCCGATATCGGCCCAGGTCAGGGCCGGATAATTGAAGATGGTGGAGTATTTGGCCTTCCCCGAATGCAGCGCCTCGATCATCTCACGGCGCGAGGTTCCCAGGGTCTCGGCGGCGCAATAGAGGTAGAGACCGTGGCCACCCTCGTCCTGCACCTTGGCCAGGAGGATGGCCTTGCGCCGCAGGCTGGGCGCGCGGGTGATCCAATTGCCCTCCGGCAGCATTCCGACGATCTCCGAATGGGCGTGCTGGGAGATCTGCCGCACCAGGGTGCGCCGATAGGCTTCCGGCATCCAGTCCTTGGGCTCGATGAAGGCGTCCGCCGCGATGCGCGCCTCGAACGCCTCGACGAGTTCGGCTGGTTCGGGCGCCGCGAGAGGCTGGACGGCCTTGGCGCCTTTGTCGAATTTCTGCAGGTCGGTGGTGTACATGAGCGTCTCGGGGCTGCTCGCGTTGGCGCGGAGCGCTAGATATAGGATAGTCCGACGAAGCGGCCAATCAGACGGAGCGGAACGTGAGTTTCGAGACCATCGCCTTCGACCTCGCCGGCGGCGTGGCGCGCCTGACCCTGAACCGCCCTGATCGGCTGAACAGCTTCACCGTCCAGATGCACGCGGAGGTGGCCGAAGCCCTGGCGCGGGTCGAGGCGGAAGAGGCGAGGGTGCTCCTCCTCACCGGCGCGGGGCGCGGTTTCTGCGCCGGCCAGGATCTGGCCGATCCGGCCGTGGCGCCGGGGGCGGGAGCCGACCTGGGCGGGGCGCTGGAGGAGCGCTACAACCCCCTGATCCGCCGCCTCGCCGCCCTGCGGATGCCGGTGGTCTGCGCGGTGAACGGGGTGGCGGCGGGGGCCGGCGCCAACCTCGCCCTGGCCTGCGACCTGGTCCTAGCGGCGCGGTCGGCCAAATTCATCCAGAGTTTCGCCAACATCGGCCTCATCCCGGATTCGGGCGGGACATGGGTCCTGCCGAGGCTCGTCGGCCAGGCGCGGGCGTTGGGCTTGGCGCTGACCGGGGCGCCTCTCCTGGCCGAGCAGGCGGAGGCCTGGGGCCTGATCTGGCGCTGCGTGGACGACGACAAGTTGATGGAAGAGGCCGAGGCCCTGGTGGCTAGGTTCGCCGCCACCCCGACCGCCGGCCTAGCCGAATCCAAGCGCCTGATCCGCGCCGGCTGGGCGCTGGGCTTCGACGCCGCCCTGGACGCCGAGCGGGACGCGCAACGCGCCCTTGGCCAAACCGCCGACTACGCCGAGGGCGTCGCGGCCTTCACGGCCAAGCGGGCGCCGCGGTTCTTGGGACGGTAAGTATCGGTGAAACGGATGAACACCCAACCCCCTACCGTCATCGCCGGGCTTGTCCCGGCGACCCATGCCCCAGCCGCTTGCCGTGGCCGCGCCCGGCGCGGCCAATACCTACATCGGGGTCATGGGTGGCCGGGACTTGCGCCCGGCCATGACGTTCATTTTGGAGGGCGGTCATGACGCCGCTGAAGCTGATGAGCTATGCCCAGGACCGCTGGACCGCGCCGACCGGCGGGGCGGCGACGGCCTGCTCGGCGGTGAGCGGGGAGACGGTGGCCGAGGGCGGCTCGGAGGGATTGGACTTCGCCGCCATGGCCCGCCACGCGCGCGATGTCGGCGGCCGGGCCTTGCGCGCCCTGACCTTCCACGACCGCGCCAGGATGCTCAAGGCCCTGGCCGAGGCGGTGATGGCGCGCAAGGACGAGCTTTACGCGCTATCCTTCGAGACCGGCGCCACCCGCCAGGACGGCTGGATCGACATCGAGGGCGGGGCGGGGACACTGTTCGCCTACGCCTCCAAGGGCCGACGGGAATTGCCGGCCGCCCATATGCTGATCGACGGCGAGCCCGAAATACTGGGCAGGACCGGCGCCTTCATCGGCCAGCATGTCTGGACGCCGCTGCAGGGGGTCGCGGTGCACATCAACGCCTTCAACTTCCCGGTCTGGGGGATGCTGGAGAAGCTGGCGCCCACCCTGCTGGCCGGCGTCCCGGCCATCGTCAAGCCGGCCTTCGCCACCGCCTATCTCACCGAACAGGCGGTCAGAATCCTGATCGAGGCCGCCGTCCTGCCGCCGGGCGCCCTGCAACTGATCGTCGGCTCGACCGGTAACCTCTTCGACCATCTGACCGGTCAGGACGTGGTGAGCTTCACCGGCTCGGCCGCCACCGCCGCCGCCCTCAAGTCCCACCCGGCGGTGTTGCGCGAGGGCGTGCGGTTCATCGCCGAGCAGGATTCCCTCAACGCCTCGATCCTCGGACCCGACGCGGGGCCGGAGACGCCCGAGTTCGACCTCTTCGTCAAGGAGGTTGTCCGCGAGATGACGGTGAAGGCGGGCCAAAAATGCACCGCCATCCGCCGCGCCCTGGTTCCGGCCGACCACATCGACGCCGTGCAAAGGGCGTTGGAGACGGCTCTGGGCAAGATCGTCGTTGGTGATCCGCGCGACGAGGGCGTGCGGATGGGCCCGCTGGTCAGCGCCGCCCAGCGCGACGAGGTGCGCGGCAAGATCGCCGAACTGGCCAAGGCCGCCCGCGTCGTGTTCGGCGATCCCGGTCGGGTGGACGTCCGGAACGCCGACGCCGAGGCCGGCGCCTTCCTCTCGCCCATCCTGCTGCGGGCGGACGATCCGTGGGCCGCCGACGCGGTGCATGAGGTGGAGGCCTTCGGCCCGGTGGCGACGCTGATGCCCTACCGTGACCTGGCCGACGCCGTCGTCCTCGCCAACCTCGGCAAGGGATCGCTGGTCGCCTCCCTCTTCACCCACGATCCGACCGTCGCGAGCGAAGTGGTGCTCGGCGTCGGGGCCTTTCACGGGCGGCTCATCGTCATCGACCGCGACTGCGCCGCCGAATCCACCGGCCATGGCTCGCCCCTGCCGAGCCTGGTCCACGGCGGCCCCGGCCGGGCCGGCGGCGGCGAGGAGATGGGCGGGGTGCGCGGCGTCACCCACTACATGCAGCGCACCGCCCTCCAAGGATCGCCCCGCACACTCAGCCAAATCGTCGAGCGCCAGCTTCCCGGCGCGCCGCAAACCACCGGCGATGTCCACCCCTTCCGCAAGCGCTACGGCGAACTCGAACTTGGCTACACCCTGAACACCGCCAGCCGTACCATCAGCCTGGAGGACATCGAGCACTTCGCCCATTTCACCGGCGACACCTTCTACGCCCACATGGACGAGGAGGCGGCCAAGGCCAGCCCGATCTTCGGCGGCCGGGTGGCGCACGGCTATCTGATCCT
>JBDTIW010000313.1:0-5420 GCA_039936215.1 Caulobacteraceae bacterium
GTCTATCTGGAGGACGGCCTTCACCGCCGCGATGGCGCGACCGACGCCCCCGAGCCCCAGCTCATCGCCGGCATGCTGACCCAGCAGGTCGAACTGGGCGGCGAAAACCTGGAGATCGGCATCGTCACCCAGGCCAGGTTCATCCGCGAGACCGTCGCCCTCCTCGACGTCCCGCCGCCGGCGCCCGACATCAAGGCCAAGGTAGCCGGCGCCTTCGCGACCGACACGGCGGCCAAGGGCCGGTAGGGAC
This sequence comes from Caulobacteraceae bacterium, assembly GCA_039936215.1. Lineage (GTDB taxonomy): Bacteria > Pseudomonadota > Alphaproteobacteria > Caulobacterales > Caulobacteraceae > Acaudatibacter. Next base: position 251 of record JBDTIW010000313.1, read on the forward strand.
GGGGCGTCACCGCCAGAAGACGGATCGATTGAAGCCGAGTCTCAGTGTTCATTTGGGAGTTCGCGTCTCAATTGAGATTGGCGCCATTCTCGGGCGCTTCGTCGGAATTTCTGAATAGGGGTGGCATGGATTGCCTTACCCTACCCTCCTCAATCGGAAATACCGTCAAGCGAATCGCGACGTCGGGCGTCTTGTGGGCCGTCTGGTCGATGTCGAGCACCTCATCGACCGCGGGACCTCCCGAGAGTTCAATTTGAGCCTTCCAATCGTCCCAATAGGACAGGTCCGGAAAGCGATATCCGTGGCAGATCAGGATGGCTCGTGGCAAGCGGTCGTGAAACTCAAAGGATGTGTTTCCTGTCAGCCACGCGCAGAGCGTGGTTGAGGCGCCATCCGAGGAATGCCTGCATTCGAGCCGCCACCCGCCGCCGAAATCAAGCCAATTCCCCAACCAATGCAATTCCACCCAGTGGGCGGAGGGGCTTGTCGCCGCCTCGATTGCGAATGCGGCGTGTTCGAATGTGGAAAGGGGCGCGCACACACCCGCGGCCGACGCCGACGCGGGCGCCATCGCCGCAAGGACGGCGGCGAGCAGCCAGTCCGCCGGAATTTGGTTCCGGTCAAGCTTCGAGCGCATGACGCGCCTTACGGATCGCCCCGCCATCTCTGGTTGTCATGACGGGCATTCCGCAAGCGCCCCTCCGTCACCAAGTAATTTGGCGTTACTTGCATAGAGACCGAACCGGGTCCAACCTGAAATCGGCAAATTTTGGGGGCGGGATGAAACGACTGGTCGCCACAATAGTCTTGTCGGCTCTCGCTGGGGCTCTCCACGCCGAGCCCCCGCCTTCGGTGTGGAGTGTGGTCGGTTCGCCGGCCTCGCCACCCTTCCGTCTGACCATAATGTCGCCGGCCGGGGAAGGCACGACGGGCGTGTTCGAGTGCGAGCCGGAGGCCGTCGCGATCACGGAAACCGGCGTCACTAAAATCGATGACACGAGGACGGGGAAAATTGTCGGCGATGAGGCCGGTTCCACCTTCCCCGTCGGCGCGGCGGCCGCGGCGGCCATGGCGCTCTACACCGGCCGCAGTGATCCGCGTTTCGTATCCGCCACCGTGCGCGCAAACCCGGTCAGGGGATGGGACCTGACCATCGAGATCAGGAAGTCCGACCCCGCGTTCATCGCCCTTTCCAAAGCTAAGGCGGTCTCGCTAATGACCACGGGCACGACGGGGTTGGTCTTTCTCGGCTCGGGGGACCGCAAGATCATCGCCGCCTTTGTGGAGCAGTGCCGGGGCAGTTAGCCGCCAACGCAAACGCCATCCGTGGCGGCAAGCTGGCGTCGCCGCCCGCAATCCAATCATGCCGACCTTGCCGGTGACCGCTCGTCCTCAATCATGCACATCGTGACCAGGCCCATCACAATGGGATTGCTCTTGTTGCTCGCCGGCTGCCAGCGCCACATCGCCGCCTGTCCTAGCCTGGACCGGTTGAGACTCGCCGACGCTCGCGGGGACGCCGTGGCCGCGATGGGGCGAGGCGATCGTCACCTCATCATGCTTGGCGGTTACGTGGGAACCATTCCTGGCGGCGAGGCAGGCAATCTTCCAACCGAGCTGTTGGCGGGAACGGGAGACGACGCCACGACGGCGTGCGCCGCCCTCCGGTCTTCCGCGGAAAGCTACGCGCTCCGATACAACAAGACGGTGAAGGCGGCGCTGGTCCCTCGTTGATTGACGCCCCATCGGTAATTTCGGCTGCACGCCGTTCAGGAGTGGGGGGGTCGCGCTCGTGGACATCGACGGCTTTTCAGGTTCAAGATCGAGGATGGCTACCCTGCGACCTGGTCGGGCGATAGCTGTGACGGTCTGTGTCCTGGCCTTGATCGGCGCAGCCTCGGCTGATCCAGCGGTGCCGCCGCCGCCAGTCCCGATCACGCTCACCGCGCGAGAGGCCCAATCGCTTCCCTTGAGCGAACTTGCCCACCGTCTGCTTGGCGCGGTGGGCGATATCGTCGTGGACGTGGAGCGTCCGAAGTGGGGAGGCTATCCGGCGGGCGCGCCGAGGTTCCCACCGAGCAATTGGCCGCCGGACGGTCCGCCGCCATTTTCGGAATTGTTATTCTACGGCAAGCCCGAATTCGTCGGGACCTTCCCTGGTTTATGCGGAGCCGACTGGGTGACGGTCCGCTTCGATGAAAACTTGGACGGCCAGGAAGACTACGGGCGCCGGGTTTCAGGAATCAATGCGGAGAGGCGATTCGGCGTCGAAGGCGCGCTCGACGGCCCCTACACGTCAGACGCGGAGGTTGCGGAGCGCTGCCAAAGGGCCGGGACCCCTCGCGGCTATTTTCCCGCGCCTGACGCCGAGGCCGCGGACGACATAGCGCGCTTCTTGGCGCGTATATCCAGGGATGCGGCAGCCAACGGGCCGCTGCGATTTTCGGTGTCATGCTTTCCCGACGCCTTTGGAGTTTGCCGGGATCAGCGCACATTTCTGCGGTCGATGGACGTGCGCAACATCGAGGCGAGCGCGAAGGTGGATTGCCCTAACCAGCCGCCGCGCTTTTCGACCTGCTACGGGCTGACCATTCTGGAGCCGAACAGGCATATCGGCAGGAGTGTGTTCCTCAGCTGGAACGTGGTGGTGGTAGGCTCGACCCGCGCGAACAAAGTGACGGTTTCGTCGGTGAGGCTTCGCCCGGAAATAGCCATTTCTTAGCGCCTAGAAGAAAAGCCCTCATTGCACTTGAGGTCATTCGCCAGAAACCCGTCGCCGCGGACGGTGTCCGCTTCCCATTCTTCCCAGAGCTCGGCGATGTCCGTTTTCGGAGGCAGCCCTTGAGCCGCGCCTTACCCCCCGTAGAGCAGGCCGATGGTTTCGGCCACGCAGGCGGGCCGCTCCTCGCCCTCGATCTCTATGGTGCAGCGGCTCTTGATCTGCAGGCCGCCGGCCTTGGGCTCGACGGCGAGCAGGAACTGGCGCAGGCGCACACGCTTGCCGACCCGGACCATCTGGGTGAAGCGCACCTTGTCCGACCCGTAGTTGATCCCTCGCGTCACCCCCTTCACCCGCAACAGGCCCGAGGTCAGAAAGGGGATGAGCGAGAGGGTCAGGTAGCCGTGGGCGATGGGGCCGCCGATCTCGCGGGTGGCGCGCTCCACATCGATGTGGATCCACTGATGGTCGCTGGTGGCGTCGGCGAACTGGTTGACGCGCTCCTGGGTGATCTCCAGCCAGTCGGAGACGCCCACCTCCTTGCCCACCAGGGCGGCCAGGTCCTTCAGTTCAATCGGCTCCATGCGCCCCTTCCCTTCATCGACAACGAGTCTCTAGGCGCCCTCGCGCTGGGCGGCAAGGGGCTTTCGCCTCGCCGCTCTCAGGCCGCCGGCCGCCAATTGCCGTGGAAGCCGAACGGCACGCGGCGGGGGAGCTTGGCGGTGGCGATGGGGCCGGCCGGCAGATCCTGGGCGTCGAAAACCAGGAAGTCGCCGCGATCCTCCGCCCCCCGATAGACCACCGAGATCACCCAGCCGTCGCCTTCGGGGGCGCCGGCGTGGCGCGGTACGAAGATCGGCTCGCCGGTGGCGTCGCCGGCGGGCAGGTCGTGGGTGCGCCGCTTGCCGGTGGAAAGGTCGAGGTGGGCGATGGTGTCGAAGCCGAAGCCGCCTGACCGCTCGGAATCGCCCGCGAACCAGCCGTGCCGGTAGCTGAGGCCGGCCCGCCGCTCGTCGAAACGCGGGAACTCGCCGGCCATATCGTCGATCTGCTCGCGCTTGATCTGGTCGGTCGCCCCGGCAAGGTCGAGGGTCCAGCGGACCAGTCGGGCGCCCCGGTCCTTGTTGCGGGTTCCGTCAGCATTGGGGAACAGGGGCGCGGTCCCGTATTCCATCACGTCGGCGAAGATCTTGTCCCCCCTCTTCCCAAGCGTTCATGGGGTGGAAGACGTAGCAGGCCGCCGTCTGGAACCAGCGGATCGTTTCCACCGCCGCGTCCCTGGCCATCACCCCCACGAAGGCGCCTTTCTCGGGCTCCCAGGCATAGGCCGGACCGCCGGTCATGGCCCGTTGCAGGCTGCCGACAAGAGGCAGGATCGGGAAGAGGGCGTGACGCTTCGTCACCAGGAAATCATGGACCATGCTCGAATAGGGCGCCTCGAAATCGTCCCGCCGCACGACCGTTCCAGCCGCGTCGGTGACGCCATAGGACATGGTGGCGTTGAGTGGCATATCGCCGGTGGAATAGCCGAACCAGACCATCTCGCCGGTCACCGGGTCGATCTTGGGATGGGCGGTGACCTGGCCCCGATACTGATCGACATAGCCGCGCGATTGAAGGGTCAGGGGATCCATTTCGAAAGGCTTGTGACCTTCCTCCAGCGCCATGAGCCGGCCGGCATGCCAGAGGATGTTGGTGTTGGCGGTCCCGCTGTCGCATCCAAGCACCGAGGGGTCGGTGGTCATCGGATTGCCGAACGCGCCGAACAGCCGGCGCCCCGCCGCGTTCTCCGCCCGCCATTTGGGGGTGCGGACATAGCGGTTGCGATAGCGGACCTTGCCGTCCTCCACGAAGAAGCCATGGATCATCCCGTCGCCGGCGAACCAGTGATGGTCGCTTCCCGGATCGAACTGCGGATTGGGTCCGTTGCGATAGAAGGCGCCGGCCAGACCGGCGGGAATTTCGCCGACCACTTCCAGGTCGAAGTCGTCCTCGCCGCGCACCGGCGCGAAATTGCCGGCCAGATAGGGGTTGATGGATTGCGATCCGTCCATGGCGTCCTCCCGACAACCGATAAAAACTTACATTGTAAATGTATGGTGTAAGCTATAAGTCGGCGCAAGCGAAATTTTCGTGAAAGACTCCGGCCTTGCCGAAAAACCTCACCGACCTGGACATCGCCGACTTTCGCGAACGGCTGTGCGACGCCGCCGAGCGCCTGTTCGCCGAGCACGGGACGGAGGCGGTGACCATGCGCCAGCTCGCCGCCGCCATCGGCGTCAGCTCCATGACCCCCTACCGCTACTTCAAGCACAAGGACGCCATCCTGGCCGCCGTGCGGGCGCGCGGCTTCGACCGCCATGCCGAGGCGCTGGAACGCGCCTATCGTGACACGCCCGCCGAGGGTCGGGCGGCGGCGATCGGGGCGGCCTACGTGCGCTTCGCCCTGGA
>JBDTIW010000314.1:0-6829 GCA_039936215.1 Caulobacteraceae bacterium
CGACCTCGCCGCCATCGGCGTCACCACCCAGAGGACCAGCATCGTGGTCTGGGACAAGGCGAGCGGCGCTCCGCTGTCGCCGCTGGTGATCTGGAGCGATCTGCGTGGCGCCGAGCGCGCCAGGGAACTGCAACAGGCCGGCTTCTTTCTCGCCCCACAACAGGCGGCGGCCAAGCTGGAGGCCGTCCTCGCCGCCATCGACGCGCCCGGCCCGCGCCTCGCCTGGGGAAACATCGATTCCTATCTGATCTGGAAGCTCACCGGCGGCGCCGTCCACGCTACCGATCGCAGCCAGGCGTGGCCGACCGGCTATCTCGATCTGGCGACCATGGGCTGGAACCGCGCCTTGATCGATCATCAAGGTCTGGACGAGGCCCTGTTTCCCCGCCTCGTGGACACCTGGGGACCGATCGGCGTCACCGCGGCGCGGATGTTCGGGGCCGCCGTGCCGATCTGCGCCGACATCGCCGACCAGCAGAGCGCCCTGATCGCCCACGGCACGGCGGCGGGCGTGGCCAAGGTAACCTACGGCACCGCCGCCGCCCTCGATCTTGGCACCGGCGCGGACTTCATCTTCAAAAGCCCCACCGCCCCGCCGTTCGTGCTGTCCGCGGTGGCGGGCGAGACGCGCTTCTGCCTCGAAGGCATGGTGCTGAGCGCCGGGGCGGCCCTGGATTGGCTGAGGGCCGCCTGCCGCCTGGGCGGCCACGCCCGCTTCGAGGCCCTCGCCGCCTCCGTTCCGGACGCCGCCGGCGTCGCCTTCCTGCCGGCCCTGAACGGCCTGGGCGCGCCGCACGGCGACGGCGCCCGCCGCGCGGCCCTTACCGGCCTTTCCGCCTCGGTCACCACCGCCCATATCGCCCGCGCCGCCCTGGAGGGCGTGGCCTTCCGCGTCCGCGAGGTCTTCGACCACGTCCAAGGCTTGACCGATTTCGAGCCTCCGCAAGCCCTCGGCGTCGATGGCGGCCTGACCGCCAACGCCACCTTCCTCCAGATCCAGGCCGACCTCCTCGGCCGCCCGATCCGCCGCCACGCCATTCCCGAAGCCACCGCCGCCGGCGCCGCCCTCGCCGCCGGCCGCGGCGCCGGCCTCCTCACCAACGCCGACATCCGCGTCTTCACCCGCTACGACCGCGCCTTCGAGCCGCGGATCGGCGCCGGCGAGGCGGAGGCGCGATTTTCGGCCTGGCGGGGGCAGGTCTACGGTTGAGGCGACGCCAAGAGGCTGGCGGATGATTGGAGCGACTGACATGGCGGACAAACTCACCTCCTACGATCCGGCCGAAGATCTGGCCTCCGACGAGGCGGTCGCGACCTTCATGTCCGAAGCGTTCGCGACAGCGGACACCGGCTATATCGCCCACGCGCTGGGCGTGGTCGCGCGGGCCAAGGGCATGTCGCAGATCGCCCGCCAGACGGGCCTCTCCCGCGAACAGCTCTACCGGTCCTTCAGCGGGCACGGCAATCCGACCCTGAAAACCACCCTCGCGGTGATGAAGGCCCTCGGGATCGACCTGACGGCGACCGCGCGGGCGTGAGGCGCCCGAGAGGACGGTCTCAATCGTGGTTCTCTTTTGATCCCGAACCGAAATGCGCCATGACTACCCCCCGACGCCGGCGAACGGAGAAAAGCGGCATGGAACTGGACAGCCAATACGCGGCCGAGGTTCGCGAGAAGTTGGGTTTCTTTCCCGTGTGGCCGCCGGGCGACGCGGTGGCGCCGGGGGACGTCGGGACCTTGCGCAAGGGCGTGTTCCGCCGTGAGGGGACGCTCTCCGACCTGGTGGGCGGGATCGAACTGGAGGTAACCCGGCAGCCTACGGATCAGCCGACCCGCTTCCGATCGTCGGGCTGTTCGGCCAGCCAGATTCACGCCGCCGGCGGCGCGCCGGCCGTGGCCGGCGTCGATGTCAAGGCGGAGATGACCGTCACCTTCGGCGCGGAGGGCGGGGTCGCCTTCGACGCCGAACGGTGCGTGGAGGTGGTCGTCGCCAATATGCTTAAGGTGAGGTCGGCCATCGAGGCCCAGCGCCGCGCCTGGAAAGCGGGCTACGTCCTGGTCTCCCGGGTAACCGTGGCGGAGCGCTATGCGGTGATCATCTCCGGCCGGGCGGGAGCCTCGGTGGTCCTTCAGGGCGCGGCCGACGCCTTGGCGCAGTGGAACATCGCCAAGGCGGGCATATCGGCCACCGAGTCCAACCAAGGCGGCTATCAGCGCGACGGCGACGGCCCGATCCTTCTGGGCCTCTACGGCTTCGATTGGATGTTCAATCTGGGTGGGGGAGGCTTGAAGCCCCTCTCGCTCGATCAGCCGACGCCGAGCGCCGAGACCTTCATCGAGCTGCCGGCCAGGAATCCGGCCTTCGACCAGCTATGACCACGCTAGGCGAGCGGTTCTGCCAACTGGAGTCGGGGAGTGGCTCGGGGCGTCTGCTGGACGCCTACGATGCGGCGAGCGATTCCTGGGCCGTGCCGTTCGAGGGCGATTTCTGGAGCGCCGTGGCCCACGCCCATGCTCTCGGCGAACGTGGTCAGGGCCGGCGGATCGCCGTCATCGACACCGCCTGCGACACCACCATCCCGGCCCTGGCGGCGCGAATCGACAACCTCGTTCGCATCGCCCCTCGGCCGCTCGGCGCCGAGGACACCTCCCACGGGACGGCGGTGGCCCTCCTCATCGCCCGCGTGGCGCCACAAGCGCGGCTCGACATCTACGCGGTGGCGCGGGAAGACGGGCGCATCGACGCGGCCGACGTGGCCTTCGCCATCGAAACCGCCGCCGCCTCGGACGCGGTGATCCTCAATATCAGCCTTGGGACGGCCACCGCGGTCACCGACCTCTCCCTGCGGTTGCAAGGGCTGGCCCCGGCCTTGGCCGCCGCCTACGACGCGGAGGACGACGCGCTTCTGGCGAAGTCGAAAATCGCCGACATCCTCGCGCCGGACGGGGAGTGCCGCCTTTGCGCCGCCGCCCTGGCCGCCAGCCTGGCGGGCAAGATGGTCTTCGCGGCGGCCGGAAACGACGGCGCCCAGCTTCTCTGCCCGTCGCGCTCCGCCGGCGCCGTGGCCGGCGGTTTCCAGAGCGAAGCCCACCAGATCGTCCCTCTGCCCGGCAGCGCCGGAGAAACCGAGACCGCCTCGAGCGCCGATCCCCACGCGCCGCAGTCAGTGTTCAACGACATCGCGCTTCGGGAGACGGACGGCGTGCTGGGCACCAGCTTCGCCTCGCCGCTCATCGCCGGCGCCGCCGCCCTGGCGGCGAACCCGCATGAGATTTCCGGCTACGTCGGCGCGGTGCGGCCCGCCTACCGGGGTTCCGCGGACATGACCCTCGTGACGCTCGGTGAGGGCGACCGCGAGAAGCTCGTCGCCTCGGCGCATGCGAACTTCCAGCGCGCCATGCGCCTGCTTCCCCACGTGCACAGCGGCTTCGAGGCCTTCCTGAGGAACGGGCCGCCGGGCGTCAGCCCGCCGGCGGCGTGCGCCACGTGCGGCTTGTTCGCCCACGCGGCCTACGTCAATCATGGCCTGCTGCTGCTCGGCGCGGGCGCCCTGGCCGCCGCCGAGTCTCTCCTCGGAGCCGCCGTCGCCCTGTTTCCATGGAGCGCGGAAGCCGCCGCCAACTATGGCCGCACCTTGCAGGAGATGGGCGATTTGACCGGGGCGCTCAGCCAGTATGACCGGGCGCTGGCGCTCAGACCCGGCTTCCCCGTCTACCTCCATCAGCGCGCCGTCATCCTGGACGCCATGGCGCGGCCGCCGTCGAGCGGGCCGTCTCCCCATGCGTCGCATTCCGCTCCGCCGTCACCCTAGCGCCGCCCCGTCCGTGGAGAACGAACATGTCCGACCTTGCCGCCGCCGGTGTTTTTTCCTTGGGCGACCGCCCTGTCAACCGCCTGGGGTATGGCGCGATGCAGCTCGCCGGTCCCGGTGTGTTCGGTCCGCCCAAGGATCGCGGCGTGGCGATCGCCGTGCTCCGCGAGGCGGTCACGGGCGGGGTCAATCATATCGACACCAGCGACTTCTACGGCCCGCACGTCACCAACCGGCTGATCCGCGAAGCCCTTCATCCCTACCCGGACGATCTGGTCATCGTGACCAAGGTCGGCGCCGTGCGCGGCGATGACGCGTCGTGGATTCCAGCCCTCACCCCGGCCGATCTCACCAGCGCCGTTCACGACAATCTCCGCAACCTCGGCCTCGATGCGCTAGACGTCGTCAACCTGCGGATCGGCGGCGTCCACGGGCCGAGCGAAGGCTCGATCGAGGAACAACTGACCACCCTCGCCGAGCTCCAACGGCGAGGTCTGATCCGCCACCTCGGCTTGAGCAATGTGACGAGGGCCCAGGTGGCCCAGGGGCGGGGAATCGCGGACATCGTTTGCGTGCAGAACCACTACAATCTCGCCCACCGCGACGACGACCCGCTGATCGACGAACTCGCGGGCCTCGGCATCGCCTATGTTCCCTTTTTTCCGCTCGGCGGTTTTACGCCCCTCCAGTCGTCGGCCCTCTCCAGCGCGGCGGCGAGGCTCGGCGTGACACCGATGCAGGTGGCGCTCGCCTGGCTCCTCCATCGCGCCCCCAACATTCTCCTGATCCCGGGGACCGCCTCGCTCGACCACCTGCGCCAGAACCTTGAGGCGGCCGAGATCCCTCTGTCGGACCAGATCCTCGCCGGGTTGGACGCGATCGGTGGCGGCGCCGTCCAGTAGGCCGCATCCCGGATGGAACGATCCTCCGTTGGCCGCTCCAAGAGGCATTGAATGGGCCTCTAGGTCCCGGCTCTCCCCGCCAAGAGGCGCTGCGGCCGGGATGACGAAAATGGGAGGCCGAAACCAATTAGTTCGGCCGCGCTTCGCTCCATGTGGTCACCCCTCCCGGCGAGCCAAAACAACCGCATAGGTCAGCAACACCGCGTTGCCGAAGAAAATCACCGCGGCGAAGGCGGGCGCGTCCTTCACGCGCAAACCCGTGGCCTGCCGAAAGACGACCTGGCGCGCCGTCTCTCCAAACAGGCCGGGCAGCGCCATGACGACGGCTGCGGTCACGGCCCGCGAAGGCTCGGTTTTGCGCCAGTTCATCGCGAGGCGAAACGCCAGGCAAACCAGGACCGCGATGACCAAGGCGACGAGCAGGACTATCAGCGGCCCGTTTTCGAACAGAACCCGTCCGCCGAGACGAAAGGTGACCGCGCCGTTCAACCAGATGAGCAGGCCCGCGAACGCATAAAACAGGATGTCGCGTCTGCTCACTGTCTGGCCGCGGTGAACGTCCCGTCGTGACCCTGGGCGCTGATCGTACCGCTCATCCGATTTCCAGTCTGGATTCCCTTGAACGTCACATCGAACTTCGAGAACAGGAAACTCGATCGATAAGTCCAGCTTATCTTGTCGCCCGTTATACTGCCTGCTGTCAGCACATGGGACTTGCCGGCATTGACCTTTGGATTGTTGGTGGAGGCGTCCACGCAAACGCCGCCGAGGCGGTCGCCATCCCGCCTGAAATCGCAGGTCAAGGTGAAGGCGAAGCTGGAAACCTTCCCCGCCACGCGCCAGCGTCCCGACACTTCGGCCGACGCCGCCGAGGCGACGCCCGCCATCGCGACCGCCATGAGCGGGAGGAGCGCGTATTTCATGCCTGTGGGCCTTTCTGTCGCCTAGGGTGTAACGGGGGATACGGTCGAGGGGCGCGATCGGACCACCGGCGGCCGGCGCGGCGTGAAGAAGGAGACTCTCATGGCAAGGATCAAATCTTTCCTGTGGTTCGCGGACAAGGCGGAGGAGGCCGCGCGGTTCTACGCCGGCGTCATTCCCGGCTCGAGCGTTGGCGCGAAGATGGTCCTCGCCACCGACACCCCAAGCGGCCCGGCCGGTTCGGTCTACGTGATCGATTTCACCCTGGCAGGCCAGGCCTTCTCGGCCATGAACGCCGGTCGCGCCGATCCCTTCAACCACAGCTATTCCATCATGGTGGAGTGCGAAGACCAGGCCGAGATCGACCGCATCTGGGACGCGCTCCTGGATGGCGGCTCGCCCGTACAGTGCGGCTGGCTCAAGGACCGCTATGGCCTGTCGTGGCAGATCGTGCCCAAGGGCTTCGAGGAGATGATGAACCACCCCGACAAGGCCAAGGCGAAACGCGCCGCCGACGCCATGCTGGGGATGGTGAAGTTCGACCTGGCCAAGCTGCGGGCCGCCTTCGAGGGAACGGACGCCTAGGTCGAAGGACAGCCTTGGCCATGGGAAGGCTCTTCGCCGCCCCGCCTGTCGCGGGAACACCGGGGGTCTTCGCGGCGCGGATAGGCAAGACCTGGGCGATGCCCTATCCTTGACGCCGGACCAGCGGGCGTCGATTTGCATCGGGAGTACAGCATGGTGCGCGGATTTATCCTGGGTGTCGCGGCCTCCATCGTCGTGGGGCTCGCCCTCGTCTATCTGCTCTTGCGCAGCGGCCTCATACCGGCCAACGCGGACGGTGCGCCTGGCGGCCTGGAAGTCTGGGCGGCCAGCACCTCCCTGACCGCGACTCTGGGCCATGAGGCGCCAAGGGGCGCCAATCCCGTCGCCCTCACCGACGACCATCTGATCGAAGGCGTGAAGTTGTACGGACAGCACTGCGCCCTCTGCCATGGGACGGCGACAGGGGAGGCGTCGGCCTCGCCGGTCGCCAAAGGCCTCTATCCCAAGCCCCCTCAGTTGGCGACCGACGGGGTCGAAGACGATCCCGAGGGTGTCTCCTACTGGAAGATCAGGCACGGGATTCGCCTGACCGGGATGCCGTCGTGGGGCGCCTCGCTCACCGATCGGCAGATTTGGACGCTCGCCCT
>JBDTIW010000315.1:0-3139 GCA_039936215.1 Caulobacteraceae bacterium
AGGTTCTGAATCGCCATCATGCCGACCGCGAAGACGAGCAGGGCGTCGGTGATTTCCAGGGCCGAGATGTGGAGAAAGGCGGCGTTCTGGAAGAACACCCCGCGCAGGCCCAGGCGCACGGCGATCAGGATCAGGATGAACACCATGCCGATCGGCGAGGCGCGGGCGGTGACGGCGTGGGTGGCCGGGTCGACCTCGATATGGATGAACCGGCCGCGTTGCCAGCCGAGCGCCGCGCCAATCGCAAGGGACGCGACCATCGCGGCGATGCTGAACGATGTCAGAGGCGGCGGCGCGGCGACGGCGGTGGTGGCCAAAAGCGCCAGGAAAATCAGGGGACGTATCCACAGAAGCTCGATGCGGAGTTTCCTGGGCCGCCGATTGCGCAGCAGCAGGACGAGCAACGCCACGCCGATGCCGATGAACAGGCCGTAGCTCTGTCCGTGGCCCACGCCATAGGGTGTCATGTGAAAATCCGGTTGGGTGTCCGCGGTTCGAGTCGCCCTCACTCTAGCGGCTTGCGTGACGATGGGGCAGGGGCTCTAGATTGGCCCCTCGACCCGCTATATGGAGAGGCCGCCGTGGCTCAGGGACCGTTGCTCGGAATGAAGGTGCTGGAGTTCGCCGGCATCGGGCCGGGGCCCTTCTGCGGCATGTTGCTCTCGGATCTCGGCGCCGACGTGGTGCGGATCGATCGCAAGGGGGCGGCGAGCCGAGGCAAGGCCGACGTCACCGCCCGCGGACGCCGCTCGGTCGCCCTGGACCTGAAATCGCCGGCCGCCGTCGAGGCCTGCCTGCGGCTCATGGAGAGCGCCGACGCGCTGTTCGAGGGCTTTCGACCGGGGGTGATGGAGCGCCTGGGCCTGGGACCCGCGCCGGCCCTGGCCCGCAACCCGAAGCTGGTCTACGGGCGGATGACCGGCTGGGGTCAGAGCGGACCCCTGGCCCAGGCCGCCGGCCACGACATGAACTACATCGCCCTCAGCGGCGCGCTCGCCGCCATCGGCACACGGGACAAGCCGATCCCGCCGCTCAATCTAGTCGGCGATTTCGGTGGCGGCGCCCTCTATCTCGCCTTCGGCCTGCTGGCTGGGGTGATCCACGCCCGCGCCACCGGCCAGGGCCAGGTGATCGACTGCGCCATGACCGACGGGGCCGCCTCGCTCATGGCCATGTTCTACGGCTTCAAGTCGGCCGGGTTCTGGATCGGCGAGCGGCGCTCGAACCTGCTGGACGGCGGGGCGCACTTCTACGACACCTACCAATGCGCCGACGGGGGCTGGATATCCATCGGCTCGCTGGAGCCGCAGTTCTACGCGCTTCTGCTTGAAAAGACCGGTATTTCCGATCCTGACTTCAAGTCCCAGATGGACCGGAGCCAATGGCCCGCCTTGAAGGAGAAACTGGCTGGCGTGATCGCGCTGAAGACGCGCGACGAATGGAGCGAGATCATGGGCGGTAGCGATGTCTGCTTCGCCCCAGTGCTGGACATGGACGAGGCGCCGCGGCACCCGCACAACCTCGCGCGCGAAACCTTCGTCGAGATAGAGGGCGTCACCCAGCCCGCCCCGGCGCCGCGCTTCTCGGCCACGCCCGGCGCGGTGGCCGGGCCGCCGCCGGTCATCGGCGCCCACAACGCCGAAGCGCTCGGCGACTGGGGTTTTTCCGGCGCCGAGATCGAAAAATTGCGATTGGCCGGTGCCGTCTGAATTCCGTTCATCTTCGGTTCAGCCAGGGCCGCGCACATTGGCGGTGTCAATCGGCGTCGCGCTCTCCCGTCCCTCGTTGCGGCGTCTGGTCGATCAGGACGAAGGCAAGATCATCCTGGCGGCGCGCCGTTCCCCCCAACGGCGCGCCGCGTCTATTTTAAGGGGCTTTGCTTTTCCGAGCGGCTTTCGCACCACAAGGGCGATCGCGCCGCTGTCCTCCGCCAGCGACAATATCTCCAAGCCGGCCTCGGCGGCGAAATGGGGCGCGTCGATCCTGGCCATGGGATCGTCGGCGATCAGGCGCAGCCGCGCCCCGGCCGGCGCGCGCTCCACGGCGCGCCGCAGCCTCAGGGTCGGGACCGGGCATCGATGGCCCCGCGCGTCCACCAGGATTTCGCCAGGTTCCGTCACCAATTTGGATCGCGCTTCCCCATCCGTCATGCCTCAAGACTAGTGGACGGCGGCGCGGACGGATACATCGGCCCCCTTGGACACCATACATTCATCCGAAATCGGTGCTGAGGCGCCCGCCCTGACGGTGGTCATTCCCACGTTCAACGAGCGCGGCAACATCGGCCCGCTGGTCGATCGGCTGGACCGCGCGCTGGCGGGCGTCGCCTGGCAGGCGATCTTTGTCGATGACGATTCGCCCGACGGCACCGCCGAGGCGATCAAAGCCCTCGCCCGCCAGGACGCGCGCATAGTCTGCCTGCATCGCATCGGCCGGCGGGGCCTGGCCGGCGCGGTGCTGGAAGGGGCCATGGCCAGCGCCGCGCCCGTGGTCGCGGTGATCGACGCCGATCTGCAGCACGACGAGACCCTGCTGCCGGCTATGCTCGCGGCCATGCATGAGGACGGGGCCGATCTGGTCATCGGCAGCCGCTATACCGGTCGCGGAGACGCCTCCGAGGGTTTGTCGCCAGTCCGCCGGATAGGCAGCCGGCTCGCCGCCTGGTTGGGGAGGCGGGTGCTGAAGGCGCGGGTCAGCGATCCGGTGAGCGGCTTTTTCATGATCCGCCGCGAGGTCATCGAGGCGGTCGCGCCGCGCCTCTCCGGCGAAGGCTTCAAGATCCTGTTCGACATCATCGCCTGCCAAGGCGCCCCCCTGCGCATCGTCGAACTGCCCTACGCCTTCGCGCCGCGTCAGAGCGGCGAGAGCAAGCTCGGCCGCCGCGTGGTGGTCGACTACCTGGGCCTGCTGCTGGCCAGGCTCAGCGGCAATCTGGTCCCGCCGCGCGCCCTGATGTTCGGGCTGGTGGGGGCGAGCGGCCTGGTCGTCCATCTGGCCGTGCTTCGTTTCGCGCTCGTCTTCGATCCCAGGTTCGCCCTGGCCCAGACGGTCGCGGCGGTGACCGCCATGACCTCCAACTTCCTGATCAACAACGCCGTCACCTATCGCGACCGGCGGCTCACGGGCCTTCGCCTGCTCA
>JBDTIW010000316.1:0-4003 GCA_039936215.1 Caulobacteraceae bacterium
CCAATATAGGCGGTAAGCGGTCGCAACGCCAAGGATGGTCGGGACGAGATGTCGGGACGAGAGAGCGAGCGCTCAGCGGTCGGAGGCCGACGCGTCCCCCTCGTCCAGGAAATCCCGATGGAACTCCGGCGCCTCTTCCTCTTCCAAGGGGTCCTCGTCGGGGTGGGCGGCCGAGGGGTCGGGCGGATGAAAATCGGCCGGCAGATCAAGATCGAGCAGGCCGGCGGCCTTCATCTCCGCCGCGCCAGGCAGGTCGGCGAGGCTGGCCAGCCCGAAATGCTCCAGAAAGCCATCGGTGGTGCCGAAGGTCACCGGGCGTCCCGGCGTGCGGCGCCGGCCGCGCATGCGCACCAGGCCAAGCTCCAACAAGACATCCAGCGTGCCCCGGCTGGCCTGTACGCCACGCACCGCTTCGATATCGGCGCGGGTGACCGGCTGGTGATAGGCGATGATGGCCAAGGTCTCCTGGGCGGCGCGGGAAAGGCGGCGGGGCTCCTCGCGCTCTTCGCTCATCAGAAAGGCCAGATCGGCCGCCGTCTGAAAGCGCCAGCGACCGGCCACCTGGGTCAGTTCCACGCCGCGTTCGGCATAGTGGGTGCGCAGAGCGTCCAGGCCGGCCTCGATATCGGCCCCGTGCGGCAGGCGGGCGGCGAGATCGGCGGCGCTCAAGGGCTCGGCGGCGGCGAACAGCAAGGCTTCGATCATCCGCTCGGCGCGGTCGGTATCGCTCACGCCGCCGCCTTGCGCGCCCGCAGATAGACCTCGGCGAAGTGATCGAGCTGGCGCGCCTCCAGATCGCCCTCGCGCACCAGCTCTAGGCTGGCCGACAAGGTCGAGGCCAGAAAGGAGGCGCGGGTCGGTCCGCCATCCTCGGCCTCGGGGACGACCGCCGTGAGCGGCGTCCAGCGGGCCAGGCGCGGCAGCAGGCCGCGCAGGCGGTCGCGAGCGTCGTCGAGGCGGTAGGCCTGCATTGGAGCGGGCCGGTAGCGGCGGTCCCGCTCGCGTTTCTTCTGGCCGACATAGGCGGCCATCAGGCCGTAGAGGTCGCCTTCCAGGCGGCTGTGCGAGACGACGCGGATCGCCTCGGGATCGCCTCGGGTGAACACGTCGCGGCCAAGGACCGACCGGCGCTTGAACGCCTCGGCGGCTTCGCGCATGGCTCCCAGCCTGGCGAGACGGAAGGCCAGCCGCGCCGCCACCATCTCGGCCGGCGTATCCTCCAGGCCATCGCTGACCGCCTTTGGGAGCAACAGGCGCGACTTCAGATAGGCCAGCCAGGCGGCCATGACCAGATAGTCGGCCGCCAGGGCGAAACGCCGGGCGCGCGCCTCGCGGACAAAGGCGAGATACTGGTCGGCCAGCCGGGTCACCGACAGTTTGAGAAGATCGACCTTCTGGCCGCGGGCCAGGGCGAGGAGCACATGCAGCGGTCCCTCGTAGCCGTCGAGATCGACGATCAGGGCCTCGCCGTCGTCGGCCGCGCCGGCGGCGGCCTCGAAGTCGATCGGGATCTGGAAGGCCTCGCTCATGCCGCCCACCGACCAGCGAAAGCGGCGTCGAACCGCGCTCTGGCCGCCGCCGCGTCGAAGGGTTCGGAGGTCCTGGGCAGCCGCGCCAGCGCCACCGCCGCGCGCGTTTGCGCCCGCCCGGTCAGCACCGCCGTTCCGGCCGCCACCGCCGCCATCTCGGCCATCTCGCCATTGCAGTGCAGAACGATGTCGCAGCCGGCGGCGAGGGCGTCGTGGGCGCGGGCGGAGAAATCGCCGCTGAGCGCCCGCATGGACAGATCGTCGCTGATCAGCAGGCCGTCGAAGCCGATGGCGCCGCGGATGGCGGTCTCAATCACGGCGCGCGAGGTGGTGGCCGGGCGATCGGCGTCTATGGCCGCGTAGACCACGTGCGCGGTCATCGCCATGGGCATGTCGGAGAGGGCTCGGAACGGCGCGAAATCGCGCCCGTCCAGGGCCGCCGCTTCAGCTTCGACGACCGGCAAGGCGAGGTGGCTGTCGGCGCGGGCGCGACCGTGGCCGGGAATATGTTTGATCACCGGCAGGACGCCGCCGGCGATCAGCCCCTCGGCCGCCGCCCGACCCAGCACGGCCACCTCATCGGGGCCATCCCCGTAGGCGCGGTCGCCGATGATTTCGTGCCCGCCGGGACCTGGAATATCCAGCACCGGGGCGCAATCGACATTGATCCCCAGGCTGGCCAGATCGTGAGCCATCAGCCGCGCACCCAGCCGGGCGATCTCGCGGCGGGTCAGCGGATCGTTGGCCGCGATCTTGCCATAGGCGCGGCCGGGCGGATATCGGCGCCAGTGCGGCGGCCCCAGGCGCTGCACCCGCCCACCTTCCTGATCGATCAGCACCGGCGCATCGGCGCGGCCCACAGTGGCGCGCAAGGCGTCCACCAGCGTCCTCACCTGATCGGGCGTCTCCACATTGCGCCTGAACAGGATGAAGCCCCAGGGATCGACGTCCCGGAAAAACGCCGCCTCCGCTTCGAGGAGCCTCGGACCTGCGCAACCGAAGATGCAGGCGGCGGTCACCGCACGAAACAGCTCTGGCCGGCCGCCTTGAGCTTGGCGCACAGGGCCTGCGCCTCGTCGCGCGAGGCAAAGCCGGTGATCGAGGTGCGGTAGAGGGTCGATCCGTCGCCCTTGGTGAGCGGCGTGACCCGCTTGCCCTTGCCGGCCATGACGCCTGGCGCCACGCCGGCGGCGTCGTTCCAGCCGGCGTCGGCGAGGTCCTTGGACGAGAAGGCGCCGATCTGCACCACCGCCGGGCTGGACTTGGCCGGCGGCGAGGCGTCGGCCTCCAGCAGCTTGGCGATCGAGGTCGGCTTGACCGGCGCGTACGGTTTGGCGGCCGGAGGTTTGACGGCGGCAGCCTTGGCGGGAACTGGTTTGGCGGGCTGGGGCGCGGCTTCCTTGACCGGAGCCGGGGTGGTCGCCGGCGCGGCGGGAGCGGGCGTGGCCGCGTTGGCCGGCGCGGGGCGCGGCGTCGGTTGCTCGGGCGGCGGCACGAAGGCCGGCGTCGCCGAGGCCGCGTTGGGATCGTCCTTGTAGATCGACAGGCCGGCGGCCGGGTCGGGGGTCTGGACCTGGGACGGGGCGGCGGTTCTGACATCGCCCACCGGCGCGCCGACCGGCCGGGGCGCGTCGCCCGAACCGCGCACGCCGCCACGATAGATGTAGAAGACCCCGCCCCCCACCACGACCAGCAGCAGCAGGCTGAGGATCAATGTCACCGGGGCCGGCCCGCTCCGCCTCGCCGGCCGGCGGCCGTCGAACGCCAGCGGCGGCTCGGAACCCGGCGCCTGACGACCGCGATCGTAGTCGGACATGGAAACTCCCGAGGTTCCGATTCGTTCGCCCTCGGCCAAACGAATCACCCTCAACAGTTTATCGAAGGTAAAGCCGCGCCGCAGCGGGCATTTCATCCCCTGTCCGAGGGGCTGCGGGACTTAAATACCTCCAAGCGATGGGCTGTGGCCGGATGCCCCCTCCGTCACGCGGCGCGAGAGGGCGCCGCGCGCCACCTCCCCCGCTTCGCGGTGGAGGATTGAAGGAAGGCGGGCGCTTAAGCTTTTCCATCCTCCCCTGCGCCGTTTCGCGGGGGGACCGCAGCGCCCTCTCGCGCCCTAAGCGTTTTGGGCGTGACGGGGGCGTCCGGCCGCCGGCGCGATTGGAATCCGGTAGCCTTGAGGGTCGGCCCTCAGGCCCAGGCGTCGAGGTGGAACAGCCGGCGGTGCTCCTCGATGGCGTAGCGGTCGGTCATGCCGGCGATGTAGTCGCAGACGACGCGGGCGCGAGCGGCTTCGTCGAGGCCCCGCAGGCGCTCGAACCATTCGGCCGGCAGAACATCCGGTTCGGCCACGAAGAGGGCGAACATCTCGGCGACGATGCGGCGGGCTTGGCTGCGGCTACGGTTGACCCGCCAGTGGCGATACATGCGCTCGTGCAGGAAGGCGCGCAGGCGGTCCAAGTCTTCGGCCATCGGGG
>JBDTIW010000317.1:0-3015 GCA_039936215.1 Caulobacteraceae bacterium
TCGGTCGTTAAGCCCTCCAGGGCCGATGGTACTTCGTCTCAAGGCGCGGGAGAGTAGGTCGTCGCCAGGTCTACCAAGAGGATGCAAAACGGTTCGTCCGACCCTTCATCACGAAATTCTTGCCGCCCGCGCGCGTGGGCGTTCCGGCTTTGACGCGGGGCGGAGCAGCCCCCGCGACGCGCGGCGGAGCGAACGAAAAAATTGTCGGGCTGCGCTCATCAGCCCGAACCAGAGATCGACGCGGGGTGGAGCAGCCCGGTAGCTCGTCAGGCTCATAACCTGAAGGTCACAGGTTCAAATCCTGTCCCCGCACCCAGATCGCTAACGTCAATGGCCCCAACGCGGGGCCATTTTCGTTTAGGCTGGGCGGCAAGGAGAGACGCATGCCGCACCAAAGCCCGCTTGAACCTGACGCCGTTACCGCCCGCGCGTGGCTGGACGCGGCCGGCGAGCTGGCCCTGACCCGGCTGGCGGGGGCGGGGACGGAATCCAGTTGGCCCGCCGGCGAGGCGTCGGAGGCCGCCCGGGCGGGGCCGGCGATCGGCGAAGGCCCGATGGCCGGCGGCATGGCGGCGGTGCTGGGCGTGGTGGAGAGCGAGGCGCGGTCGGCGCTGGTCACCACGGCGCCCGGTTACCTGGCCTATATCCCGGGCGGCGGCCTGTTCGCCACGGCGGTAGCGAGCTTCATCGGCGACATCCTCAACCGCTACACCGGCCTGGCGGCGGGGGCGCCGGGACTTGTCCGGCTTGAGAACGACGTTCTGGCCTGGCTCGCCGCCCAATTCGGCTATGGCCCGAAGGCGGCCGGCCTGTTCACCTCCGGCGGCTCCTTGGCCACCTTTACCGCCGTGGTCGCCGCCCGGGAGCGGGGCATGGGTCTGGCGGGGGACTTGCGATGCGCCGCCGCCTACACTTCGAGCCAGGCCCACGCCAGCGTGGCCGGCGCGTTCCGGCTCGCCGGCTTGCGGCCGGAAAATCTCCGCTCCGTTCCCGTCGATCATGCGTTTCGGATGCGGCCGGATCGGCTGGCGGAAATGGTGCGAGAGGACCGCGCGCGCGGCCTGACACCCATCATGGTCGTCGCCGCCGCCGGGACGACCAATACCGGGGCCGTCGATCCCCTCGCCGAGATCGCGGCCCTGTGCGCGGCGGAGGGCCTGTGGCTGCATGTGGACGGCGCCTATGGCGGGGCCTTCGTCCTGTGCGAGGAGGGCCGCCGGCGGCTTGGCGGCGTCGACCTGGCCGATTCCATCACCTTCGATCCGCACAAGGGCATGTTCCTGCCCTATGGCACCGGATGCTTGCTGTTTCGCGATGGGGTTCCCAAGGCCGAGGCGAGCGGCGGTGACGAAAGCTACCTCCGGGACGTGCGGTCCCAGGATCCGAGTGACGCCGGCCCCAGTCCGGCGGATTTCGGTCTGGAACTCAGCCGCCCCTATCGCGGCCTGCGGCTGTGGGCGCCCCTGATGCTGCACGGGGCCGCCCCGTTCCGCGAGGCGCTGACCGAGAAGCTCGCCCTGGCGACCGCTCTGCATCGCGGCCTCAAGGCCCTGGCCGATGACGGCCTGCCCATGGAGATCGTGGCCGAACCCCAACTGACCGTCGTTCCCTTCCGCTTGGCCCGCCTCGGAGGCGAGGCCGTGTCCCAATGGAACGCCCGCAACGCCGCCTTCCTGGAGGCCGTCAACCGCCGGGGCCGCTGTTTTCTTTCCAGCACCCTGTTGCCCACGACGGACGGCGAGGCGCTCACCCTGCGCGCCTGCGTCCTCAGCCACCGGACGCACCGGCTGCAGATCAACCAGTGTCTGGAGGACATCGCCTCGGCGGTCGCCGAGGTCGGCTGAAGCGGCGGCGCCTTCACCCCCCGCACTGCCCCTTGGTCAGGCAGGTGATCTTTCGATTGAGCGGCGTGTCGCAGCCGCCGGACAGATCGGCCCGGTTTTGCCACAGGGTCACCGCCGCGATGTGATTTTCGAGGACCAGGTCGCGAACCGCCTTCGCGTCGGCGAGGGTCGTGTCGCTCAGTTGGAAGGTCACCATCAGGCGAGCGGGGTCCACCGGACGCGGCCCGGCGCGCAGCAGGGCCATCTGCGCGGCGAAGCTTCGCCTCGGGTCGGACGCGCCGTCCTTGCGGGCGATCAGCAGGGTGATGGAGTCGAACGCCGCCTGCAGTTCGTTGAGGTTCTCCGCCCCGAGGCCGGAAAGGCCCTGGCCGGGCGCGTCGAGGGGATTGGTGTAGAGGACGATCCGCCTTTGCTTTTCGTGAGCCAACCGGACGAGGGCCAGCAGCAGGTCTCGGGCCATCGCGGCGGTCCGCCCGTCGTGCGCTTCGTAGTCGAGGAAGACGCCATTCACCTGGGCCGAGGCCGCCTCGGGGCCCATCACGCACACGTCGGTGAAGCGCCCGTGCGCGTCGCGTGGAAGCCCATCAAGTTTCGATCGATCGACCACAAGGCTTACCGCCCCGGCGGCCTCGGCGCGCACCCGCGCGGCGTCGTGGCCGAGCACCCAGGCGACCTGCGCCTTGGTGCAGGCGTCGGCGGCGGCATATGAGGTGAACACCGAGGTCAGCTTGGCGCGCGTCGCCGGATCGAAGAGGGCGGGGTGGGGCAGGGGATTGGCCTTGGCCGAAGCCAGGGCGCCCGCCGCCGGGCGATGGCAGGCGTTGCCCGGCGCCGCGTTGCAGTGGTTGACCCAGACCACAAAATATTTTCGCACCTCGCTCGCCTTGCTGGCGTTCAGGCGCGCGATGTTGGCGCTCGCCGAAGCGGTCAGCGGATAGTCGGGATAGCCGGCCTCGGCGTCGGTGCGCGGCGGAACGGAAGGATAGCGGAACAGGGCGAACGGCAGGCCGGCGCCATCCCGCGGCCCAAAGCAAAAGCCCGGCCCCGCCGTGGCCGCGGGACTCCCGCTGGCCGGCGCGAGCCCGATGATCGCGCCAAGGCCCAGAGCCGCGAAAAGACGGAACATGACTTTCAACCCCGCACATCGGAGGGCGCGAGAGTCACCGCGACC
>JBDTIW010000318.1:0-3669 GCA_039936215.1 Caulobacteraceae bacterium
CCAGGGCGGTGCGCAGATCGGTGATGTGGCGCGCCCGCAGATCCTCGCCGCGGATGATGCTGATGTAGGCCGGCACTTTGTCGGCGAACTCCGGAACCCGCGTCGCCGTCACCTCGATCTCCCCGACCGTGGTGGGGGTTTCGGCCCGGGCGAGGGACGCCGACAACACACAGGCCGCGACGGCGGCCGATAGTCTCACTGAATGCATAAGCCCTCCTTGATCGCGGTGGCCGGACGCCTCCTCCGTCACGGCGCGAGCAAGAGCGCCGCGGAAGGTCTCCCCCGCTCCGCAGGGGAGGAGTGAAGAAAAGGAGCGCCTTCAAACATTTCAATCCTCCCCTGCGCCTCTTCGCGGGGGAGGTGGCGCGCGATGCCTCCTTGCATCGCGTGACGGAGGGGGCGCAAGGCCGCGTCGCCCCTCCTTCAATTAAAACTTCGTAACCCCCGAACGCCTACCCCTTGCGCCCGATCGCCACCGAGCCGGTGGCGGGGACGATCCAGATGGGCACGCTGCGGCTGGCGGCGGTGACCCAGACCACGCCGCCGGTGGACGAGCCGTCGCCGAAGAAGACGATGGGGCGGTCGTCGGGGGAGCTCAGGCCCACTCCGGCCGGGATGAAGGTGGGAGCCATGCCAGAGACGCCCAGGGCCCGGCCGCGTCCGCCGACGGCGGCGGCCACCGGCGCGTCGCGCCTCAAGGCGGCGGCGTGCGCTTCGCGGAGCCGCTCGGCGATGACACTCACCGTTTGGTGCTGGGCGTAGGTCAGCAGTTGCGGTCGCAGGTTGGTGAACAGGACGAGGCCCACCAGGCTGGTGACGGCTATCGCCGCCAGAACCTCGATCAGGGTGACGCCGGCGTCGCGCCTTCTACCAGTTGCCGACATCGGCCGCCGCGCCGGTCCCGCCCTCGGCGTTGTCCGAGCCGAGCGTAAAGATGTCGACTTCGCCGTGCTTGCCGGGGTTCTCATAGTGGTAGGGATGGCCCCACGCATCCGGCGGCATCGGCTTGGTCAGATACGGGCCGTTCCAGCCGGCCGCGTTGGGCGGAGCCGCGGTCAGGGCCGCCAGACCCTCGGCCTGGGTGGGAAAGCGTCCGACATCGGCGCGAAACACCCCCAAGGCGTTTTCCGCCGACAGAATCTGGATCTTGGCGGCGTGGGTGCGCGCGTTGTCGAGTTGCTTGAGCACCTGGGGGCCGATGATGGCCATGAGCAGGCCGATGATGGCGATGACCACCAGCATTTCCAGGAGGGTGAAGCCGTCTTCGCGGCGGCGGGGAGAGCGGATTTTGGTCATGGTGCGAGCGCCAGATCGTTAAAGCCAAGGATTGCCGACATGATGGATGCGATCACGGTGGCGACCACCGCCCCCATCACCACGGTGATGGCCGGGGTCAGGATAGCGATCATCCGGGCGATCGTCGAGCGGACCTGGCGATCGAGCACATCGGCCAGCCGCTCCAGCATCTTGCCCAATTGCGCGGTCTCCTCGCCGGTGCGCAGGAAGGAGAGGGCCATGGACGGGAAGACGCCGGTGGCCGCCAGAGGGCCGGAGAGGCCGCCGCCCTCCTTCAGTCCCGCCGCCACCTTGCCGATCTCGCCGGCCATGTGGCTGTTGGAGACCGACCGCTGGGCGATGGAAAGGGCGGTGGGCAGGGGGACGCCGCCATCGACGAGACTGCCCAGGGTGCGGGCGAAGGCGGCGGTCTGGGCGTTGATCACCAGGCGGCCGATCTGCGGCGCGGCCAGCAGCGAGCGGTCGAAGGCCACCCGCACCCCCGGACGCTTCAGCCATTGGCGCACCCCCAGCACGGCCCCGACGATGACGATGGCCACCAGCCATCCGTAGTGTCTCACGCCGTCGCTGGCCCCCATGACGATGCGGGTGATGAGCGGCAGCTTGGCCTGGTTGTCGGAGAACATGCCTTCGAACTGCGGCACCACGAACAGTAGCATGACCATGACCACGCTGGTCGCCACCACCATCAGCAGGGCCGGATAGACCAGGGACGACACCACCGTCTGGCGCAGGGCCTCGGCCCGGTCCAGGCTCTCGGCTAGGCGGGCCAGGGCCGCGCCCAGGCGCCCGTCGGCCTCGCCCGCCTCGGCCATCGCCGAAGCCATGGGCGGAAACAGGCCCCTCGACTCGGTCATCGCCCGCGACAGGGGCGCGCCTTCCTTGACCTGCTCGTGCAGCTTGGCGAACACCGCCTTGACGCCCGGATCTAGGATGTTTTCCACGCACACCCCCAGCGACCGGTCGAGGGTGAGCCCGGCGTCCAGCAGCACGGCCAGTTCGCCCATGGCGTTGATCGCCGCCTGGCGGGTGCGGCTGTTGGTCTTCAGCGTCGCCTTGGCGTCGGCCTCGCCGGTCGCCTCCACCGTCTCGATGGGCATCAGGCCCAGGCGCCGAAGCTGCTGGACCACCTCGGCGCGGCTGGCCCCCTCCAGGGCGCCCGCGCGCACCGCCCCCCCGGCCGTGGCGGCGCGATAGCGGAAGGTCGCCATGCTCAGCCCTCCCTCGTCACGCGCAGCACTTCCTCGAGGGTGGTCAGCCCCGCCTTGGCCTTGGCCAGGCCGTCGTCCAGCATGGTGGTGAGGCCCGCCGCCGCCTGGATGTCGCGCGCCTCGGCTCTGGCCAGCACCAGCCGCTCGGTCTCGGCGTCCACCACCAGCAGTTCCAGGACGGCGATGCGTCCGGAAAAGCCGCTTCCGCCGCAGGCCTCGCAGCCCACCGGCCGCCACAGGGTGTCGATGTGGCCAAGGCCCTCGTCGGCGTCCAGGGCCGCCAGCATCTCGCGGGTCGGGACGAAGACTTCGCGGCAATGGGGGCACAGCCGCCGCACCAGCCGCTGGGCGAGGACGGCGTTCAGGGTCGAGGTGATCAGGAACGGCTCGACCCCCATGTCCAGAAGGCGGGTCACCGCCGCGGCGGCGCTGTTGGTATGCAAAGTGGAAAGGATGGTGTGGCCGGTCAGGGCCGCCTGGACCGCCACCTGGGCCGTCTCCAGATCGCGGATTTCACCCACCATCATCACGTCGGGATCCTGGCGCAGGAAGGAGCGCAGGGCGGTGGCGAAGGAAAGGCCGATCCCAGCGCTCACCTGAGTCTGATTGATGCCCGCCAAGCGGTATTCGATGGGATCCTCGATGGTCAGGATCTTGCGGTCGGCGGTGTTGAGCGTCGCCAGTGAGGCGTAGAGGGTGGTGGTCTTGCCGCTGCCGGTGGGGCCGGTGACCAGCACGATGCCGTGCGGTTGGCGCAGCACCCTCAGATAGCGGGCCAGGCTCTGGCCGGTGAAGCCCAGGGTCTCGAAATCGAGCGCCAGGTTCGAGCGGTCGAGGAGGCGAAGGACGACGCTCTCCCCGTGGATGGTCGGCGCCGTGGCCACCCGCAGATCGATGTCGTGACCGCGCACCGCCAGCCGCAGGCGGCCATCCTGCGGCAGGCGCCGCTCGGCGATGTTGAGCCCCGCCATGACCTTGATGCGTGAGACGAAAGCGGACTTGAGATGCGGCGCGAGAGGCTCTTCGTCGCGCAGGGCGCCGTCGATGCGCAGGCGGATCTTCAGCACGTCCTCGGTGGGCTCGATATGGATGTCCGAGGCATGGGCCTCGGCGGCGCGGCCGATCAGGGCGTTGACCGCCCGGACCACCGGCGCGTCGCTGG
>JBDTIW010000319.1:0-4256 GCA_039936215.1 Caulobacteraceae bacterium
CCTGCATCCGCACCATCAGGTCGGCGGCCCGCATCGAGGCCGGCACATAGAGGGTCTCGCGCTTCAACCTGGGCAACACGACCCCCTCGGCGGTCCCTCGGCGCGAGGGCCCGGCGAGCAGCTTGAACACATCCTTGAGGTGCGCCACGCCCACCGGATCGTCGAGCGTCTCGCGGTAGACCGGCAGGCGCGAGTGCTCGCTATCGGCGAAGGCCGCCACCACGGTTTCAAAGGACGAGGAAAGTTCGACCGCGGTGATGTCGGCCCGCGGGGTCATGACGTCGGCCACCCTGAGGCTCTGGAACGCCTCGGCCTGGTCCATCAGATCGGCGCCGGCTTGGGAGCGGGCGTCGGAACCTCGCCGCGCCCCAGTTCGCCCAAGGCCGATCCACGAAAGCAGGATGCGCAATGGTCGGCAATCCCGTTCGCGGCGGGGTCGCGGCTTGCCATCATCGACTGTGCTGGACATGATCTCCTTCGAGATAGGGATCGGCGACGCCCAGGGCGGCCAGGAGCTCGCGCTCCACGCCTTCCATCGCCTCGGCCTCATCCTCGGCGTGATGATCATAGCCCATGAGATGCAGGACTCCATGGACCACCAGATGGCGCAGATGGTCGGCAAGGGGCCTGGCCCGCCGCGCCGCTTCCCGCGCGCAGACGCCATAGGCCAGGGCGATATCGCCCAGATGGTTCTGGGTGTTGGCGGCGGCCGGAAAGGACAGCACATTGGTCGCCGCGTCCTTGCCGCGGAAGCGGGCGTTGAGATCGCGCACCGTCTCGTCGCCGGTGAGCAGAATGGAGATCGTTCCGCCGCCGCTCAGGCGCGCCGCCTCCGTCGCCGCCTGGCGCGCCACGGCCGCAGCGTCCGGCAGGGCCTTGGTCCAAGCCGCCTCTTCAATCTCGACTTCAATCATGGCGCGAGGCTGGCGGCGTCGGCGTCATAGGCTTCGACGATGCGGCCGACTAGCGGATGGCGCACCACGTCGGCGACGGAAAACCACGCCACGGCGACGCCCTCCACTCCCCCCAGGATCGACACTGCGTGGGCGAGGCCGGAGTCGGCCGGATTGACCAGATCGACCTGGCTCGGGTCGCCGGTCACCGCCATGCGCGAGCCGTCTCCCAGGCGCGTGAGCACCATCTTCATCTGCAGGCGCGAGGTGTTCTGCGCCTCATCGACGATGACGAAGGCGTGGGCCAGGGTGCGGCCGCGCATGAAGGCGATGGGCGCCACCTCGATCTCGCCGCGGTCGCGGCGACGGCGCAGGGCCTCGGCCCCCAGGATGTCGGTCATCGCCTCCCATACCGGGGCCATGTAGGGATCGACCTTTTCGGAGAGGTCGCCGGGCAGAAATCCGAGCCGCTCGCCGGCCTCCACGGCGGGCCGGGTCACCACCAGCCGCTCCACCTCTCCGGCCCGCAGCAGGCCGGCCCCATGGGCGACGGCGAGGAAGGTTTTGCCGGTGCCGGCCGGTCCCAGGCCGAAGACCAGATCGTGGCCGGCCAGGGCTTCCAGATAGCGCGCCTGGGCCGCCGTCTTGGCCGCCACGGCGCCCCGCCGGGCGATGAGGCCGGTGGCGGGCTGGCCGGAACGGGCCTGATCGATGGCCACCCGCACGTCGGCCGGCGTCACTTCCAGGTGTGAGGCCACGCGCCCGGCCAGGGTTTCGATGGCCTGGCGGGCGAAGCGCCGGGCCTTGGCCTCGCCGTTCAGGGAGACCCCGCCGCCAGGCGTCTCGACCAGCACATGGAAGGCGTCCTCGATCAGGGCCGCGTGGCGTCCTCCCGGCCCGGCGACGGCGCGCGCCGCCTCGTCGGCGAGGGGCAGGAACTCCGACGGCGGGCGGCTCAAGCCGCTTCCAGGACGCGTTGGCCGGCCAGGCTGCCCCGTCCCGCGGAGCCGATGGCGACCGCGAGGGTGCGCCCGATCAGCGACGCCGGTCCCTGGCAGTGAACGGCTTGCAGATAGGGGCTGCGGCCGACGATCTGGCCGGCGTGGCGGCCGGTCTTCTCGAACAGCACCGGGACGGTGCGCCCGACCAGGGCGGCGTTGAACGCGCTCTGTTGGGCGTCGAGCAGCGCCTGCAGACGGGCCAGCCGCTCCTCCTTCACCGCCTCGTCCACCTGGCCGGCCATGGCGGCGGCGGGGGTGCCGGGGCGGCGGGAATATTTGAACGAAAAGGCGCCGGCGTAACCCACCTCTCGGACCAGGGCCAAGGTCGCCTCGAAGTCGGCCTCGCGCTCGCCGGGGAAACCGACGATGAAGTCCCCCGATAGGGCGATGTCCGGACGGGCGGCGCGCACCGCCTCGATCGTGCGCAGATAGCTTCGCGCGGTATGGTCGCGGTTCATGGCTTTGAGCACCGGGTCGGAGCCCGACTGCACCGGCAGGTGCAGATAGGGCATAAGGGCCTCCACCTCGCCGTGGGCGCCGATCAGGGCCTCGTCCATGTCGCGCGGATGGCTGGTGGTGTAGCGCAGGCGCGTGAGGCCGGGAATGCGCGCCAGGCGCCGGATCAGCGCCGCGAGGCCGCCGCCCAAGTCATTGTGGTAGGCGTTGACGTTCTGGCCGAGCAGGGTGATCTCGCGCACGCCGCCGTCCACCAGGGCGCGGGCCTCCGCCTCTATGTCTCCGGACGGCCGAGAGAATTCCGCGCCCCGCGTATAGGGGACGACGCAGAAGGTGCAGAACTTGTCGCAGCCCTCCTGGACGGTAAGGAAGGCGGTGACGCCGCCCGCTTCGCGCTCCGTGGGCAGGGAATCGAACTTCGCGGCCGGCTCGAAGTCGGCGGCCAGGCGCTCGCCGCTCGCCCGGTGAACCCTGGCGATCAATTCGGGCAGCCGGTGGTAGCTTTGCGGCCCGATCACCAGATCGACGGCCGGTTGGCGGGCCATGATCTCCGCCCCCTCGGCCTGGGCCACGCAGCCGGCCACGGCCACGATCATTTCGCCGCCGCTCGCCGCCCCCGCCGCCTTCAGGCGCTTGATCCGGCCAAGCTCGGAGTAGACCTTCTCGGTGGCCTTCTCCCGGATGTGGCAGGTGTTCAGCACCACCAGATCGGCCCCCTCCGGCGTATCGATGGCCGCGTAGCCCAGCGGGCGCAGGACATCGGCCATGCGCTGGCTGTCGTAGACATTCATCTGGCAGCCGTAGGTCTTGATGTAGAGACGCCGGCTCGGCGCGGCCGGCCTAGTCATCGGCCGGGACGCCGTAGAGTTCCAGGCGGTGGTCCACCAGCCGGTAGCCCAGCCGCTTGGCGATCGCCTTCTGCAGGGCCTCGATCTCCTCGTCGACGAATTCCACCACCGCCCCGCTCTTCATATCGATCAGATGATCGTGATGCAGTTCGCTGGCCTCCTCGTAGCGCGAACGCCCTTCGCGGAAGTCGTGGCGGGTGAGGATGCCGGCCTCCTCGAACAGGCGCACGGTGCGATAGACGGTGGCGATGGAAATGTGCGGGTCGATGGCGTGGGCGCGGCGATGAACTTCCTCCACGTCGGGATGATCGGTGGCCAACGACAAGACGCGCGCGATGACCCGGCGCTGGTCGGTCATGCGCATGCCCTTCTCGATGCACAGTTTCTCCAGACGATCCAAAAGGCGTTCGCTCCGATCTCAAGTAGCCAGCCCCAACCATAAGCCCCGGCGCGTCATCTGTTAAGGTCGCGCCGCAGGATCAAGGCGTCGACGGCGCCGCCGGCGCGCGCATAGTAGCCGCTCCTGACGCCGACGGCGGTGAAGCCGCCCTTGGCGTAGAGGCCGGCGGCGGGGACATTGTCCGCCGCCACCTCGAGGAAGAGCGACGTGGCGCCGAGCGCCCGGACCGCCTCCATGGCCGTTTCCAGCAGAGCGACGGCGACGCCCTCGCGCCGGTGGAGCGGGTCCACGGCCAGGGTCAGGATCTCCGCCTCGTCCGCGGCCACCCGGCACAGAATGAAACCATCGACCGACGGCGATACCCCCGCCGCCAACGCCACGACGCCCGGCGCGGCGAGCAGGACGGTCAGGGTCGCCTCGTCCCAGGGCGCCTCGAAGGCGACCGCATGAACCGCCGCCAATTGGGCCGTGTCAGTCGGCTGGATCCGGCAGACGATCACGCCGTCTTCACCCGCGCGTCCGGAGCGCGAAGATAGAGCGGACGCGGTGGCGTGAGCGGGGCCAGGGCGGCGAGGCGGGCGACCGTCTCCGGCGGCGGGGCGGCGATCGCCACGCATCGGGCGCCCGGCACCGCGTCCGCCAGCAGCGGCGCCCCAGG
>JBDTIW010000320.1:0-3940 GCA_039936215.1 Caulobacteraceae bacterium
CCAGGGCGGCCGGCAAGTGGATCGGTTTCCAGAACGGGGTGGCCAATCTCGCCGGCATCGTCGGGCCGATCATCACCGGCCTGGTGGTCGACCGGACCGGCGGCTACGGCTGGGCCTTCGCCATCGCCGCCGTCATCGCCCTCATCGGCGTGATCGGCTGGGGCGTGATCGTTCCCAAGGTCGCGCCGCTGGACTGGAGCGGCGCCCGGCTCATCACCGGCGCCGACCGGCCGGCGGCTTGAAGAGCGCCCTCCCTCCCCAGAAGGGGAGGGAGGTTTTTTCTTACGGCGAAACGGGCCTAGTCTCAGCGAATGGCAAGTCACGCCCCGCCCAGCCCGGTGGAGACCCACCCCGCCCAGCTTTGGCGGCGCGCCGAGGGGCTGAGCGAGGCCATCACGCGAGATCTCGCCGACGAGAGGGCCATCGCCCTTTCCTACGATAGCCGCCCTTACGTGGTGGTGATGGGGACGCCGGCCGATGTCGAGGATCTGGCGGTGGGATTCACGGTGACCGAACGCATCGCCCCCTTTGAGGCCATCGAGCGGGTGATCCTTTCATCGACCGAAGAGGGTCTGCTGGCCGACGTGCTGCTGTCCCCCTCCGCCGGCCACGCGCTGAGCCGGGCCCGCCGCCGCACCCTGGAGGCGCGATCGAGCTGCGGCCTGTGCGGGGTGGAAAGCCTCAAGGAGGCCGTGCGGCCGATCGCGGCGGTGGGCGAGGGGCCGCGTATCGCGCGCGGCGCCATCCAGGCGGCGCTCGCCGCTCTGGAAGGCGGACAGAGTCTTGGTCGGCAAACCCGGGCCACTCACGCGGCGGCCTGGGCCGATCCGTCCGGCGCGGTGCGTCTGGTGCGAGAGGATGTCGGCCGCCACAACGCCCTAGACAAGCTGATCGGCGCGGCCCTGCGCGCCGGTCTGGAGCCCGCCGACGCCTTCATCGTCGTCACCAGCCGCCTTTCTTATGAGATGGTCGACAAGACCGCCGCCGCCGGGGTCGCCGTGCTGGCGGCCATCTCCGCCCCTACCGCCCTGGCCATCCGTCAGGCGACGGCGGCGGGCATGACCCTGATCGCCCTGGCCCGGGAAGACGGTCACGCCGTCTTCACGCGCCCCGAGCGCATCGTGGAGCGATGAGCGGACCGCATACGCCGTGGCGGATACGCGCCCGCCTGGCGCGGGCCGCGCCTCACCTGCCGCACGGGCGTCTGGGGGGTCTCGCCTTCCTGCGCCGCCGCATCCGCGCCAGCGAGCTTTGGCTGAGCGTGATCGCCGCGGGCATCGGCGCCTTGGCCGGTCTCGCCACGGCGGCGATCAGCGCCGCCGCCCACGGCCTTCAGGTCCTCCTCTATGGCCTGCGAACCGGCGAGCGGCTGTCGAGCCTTCCCGCGTTGCCGGCGGCAAGTCTTATCGTACTCCCGGCGGGGGGCCTGTTGTTTGGTGTTTTCACCTGGCTGTGGATTTCGCGGCGGCCCAAGCCCATCGTGGACCCGGTGGAGGCCAACGCCCTGCGCGGCGGCCGCATGTCCATGCCAGACAGCCTGTTCGTCGCCGTCCAGAGCATCATCTCCAACGGCTTCGGCGCCTCGGTGGGCCTGGAGGCGGCCTACGCCCAGATGGGCGGCGCCATCGCCTCCCTCACCGGCGGGGCCCTGAACCTGCGGCGCAACGACCTGCGCACCTTCGTAGGGGCCGGCGCGGGAGCGGGGATCGCGGCGGCCTTCGGCGCCCCGCTGACCGGCGCCTTCTACGGCTTCGAGATCATCATCGGCTCCTACGCCGTGGCCAACGTCGCCCCGGTGGTGGCCGCCGCCCTGGCCGCGACCTTGGTCACCGGCCTTCTGCGCGCCCAGCCCCTCTCCATCCATGCTCTCGCCACCGACACCCTCAGCCTCAGCCACTACCTGCTGTTCGCGGTGCTGGGCCTGATCTGCGCTCTGATCGGCATCGCCATCATGCGCGCGGTGGCGGCGACCGACGGTTTAGTGTCGCGCCTGCCGGGACCGGCTTGGCCGCGCGCCATGCTGGGTGGGCTTCTACTGGCGGCCCTGGCGTTCGCCGCGCCGGCGACCCTGTCGTCGGGCCACGGGGCCATGCGGGCCGGGCTGTTCGCCAATCTGGCCATGGGCGCCCTCATCCTGGCCATCCTCGCCAAGTCGGCCGCCTCCATCGTCGCCCTGGGGTTCGGCTTCCGCGGCGGCCTGTTCTTCGCCTCCCTCTATCTGGGCTCATTGGTCGGACGCCTGTTCATCCTTGCCCTCACCGCCGCCGGTATCGACACCGGCATCGATCCCCTGGCCGCCTCTCTGGTCGGCATGGGCGCCTTGGCGGTGGCCATCATCGGCGGCCCGTTCACCATGACCTTCCTGGTCCTGGAGACCACCGGCGATTTCGCCCTCGCCGCCGCCACCTTGACCGGCGCCATGGTCGCCAGCGTGGTGGTGCGCGAGACCTTCGGCTACTCCTTCTCCACCTGGCGCCTGCACCTGCGTGGCGAGACCATCCGCAGCGCCCACGACGTCGGCTGGCTACGCACTCTGACCGCCGGGCGGATGATGCGCGCCGACGCCGCCACGACCCCGGCCGACGCCTCCCTGGAGGAATTTCGCCGCCGCTTCCCCCTGGGTTCGACCCGCCGCGTGGTGGCCGTCGATGGAGCCGGCCACTATGCCGGCGTGGTTCGCCTGGCCGCCGTCTACGCCGACCACGACCACGCCGGGCCGGTGGGCGCCTTGGCCATCAACCGCGATCATTGGCTAACCCCCGCGATGACCATCAAGGAGATCATGCGCGTCTTCGACGCCACCGAGAGCGACGAACTGGCCGTCCTTGGCGAGACCGGCGAAGTACTCGGCGTCCTCTCCGAAGCCTACGCCACCCGCCGCTACGCCGAGGAACTGGAGAAGGCGCGGCGGGACCTGGTTGGCAAGGAGTGAGGGCGCGGCTCCGCCTCGAACCATCCCGCAATAGCGCGTCCGATCACGCCCAACAGGCCAACCTCGGCGCCGAGAGCATCGGGCGGACGCCCGCTTCGATCGCCCAGGCGGCGGAAATCCGACCCATGCCTTCCGCTCCCAAAGCGGCCATGGCCTGAATCAATCCGTGATGGGCGTTCGTGGCGACCGCCGTCCGGGGCGGATCGCCGATGATCAGGCCGCCGTAGAAAGCCGACCCGGCCGACGTGCTGGTGATCGACAGGGTCGCCTGCAGGGTGAGGGTATTGCCCCCCAGCGGCTGGCCGGCGACCAGGGAGCCGACATCGATGGCGTTGTTGGTGAAAAAGGCCTTGGCGGCGGCGGCGGTCGTGAACGTCTGGTGGATGACGTCGATCCCGTCGGCGACCAGATCGAAGGTGACGCCGGTGACCCCCGAACCGGTGAAGGCGCCGCTGTACAGTCCGACCACCAGATCCTGGCGCGAGGCCAGTTGGGTGAGGTCGACCGTCTCCGAGATCGAACTGGTCGTGGTCTGGCTGAAGGTTCCGACGCTGGAATGGCCGCCGCCCACCTCCCCGATGGCGAAGAAGACCGGCGAGACGCCAAACTTGCTCTTGATCGCCGCGTTAGCGGCCAGGACGGCGTTGCTGCTGGCGGCGCTGGGCGCGCCGGTCTCCAGAGCCACGCCCTGCCCCGCACTCACGAGGGCGGCGGAATTCCCCGAGATGGCGCCCTGAGCCTGGCCGAAGCTCGTTCCGTCCACGGCCCCGGTGGTCGTCGTGGCCACCGACTGAATGAGCGAGCCGGCGACCAGAGAGGCGCCCGCGGACGCGGTGAACGATCCCGTGATCCCGCTCGCCGTGGTCGCGGCGGAGGCCGGACCGACGGACGTGCCCCCGACCCCGCTCTGAGCGGTCGCGGTGGCCTGCACCGAGGTTCGGGCGCTCGCCGTCGTGGTGGCCGAAGCCCCGCCGCCGCCCCCGTGCGTGGCGCCCGTTCCGCCCGCCC
>JBDTIW010000321.1:0-5158 GCA_039936215.1 Caulobacteraceae bacterium
CCCAGCGCCTTCCGCTTTCCGCGCGGCGACGGGGTGGGGGTGACGATCCCTGACCTCGCCGAGCCCTTGGAGATCGGCCGGGGCCGCATCGTGCGCGAGGGAACGGCGGTGGCCATCCTTTCCTTCGGGACCCGCCTGGCCGACAGTCTCAAGGCCGCCGACATGCTGGCGGCGCGTGGCCTTTCGGCCACCGTGGCCGACGCCCGCTTCGCCAAGCCCCTCGATGTGGATCTCATTTTGCGTCTCGCCCGCGAGCACGAGGCTCTGATCACGGTGGAGGAGGGCGCGGCCGGCGGTTTCGGCGCCTTCGTCCTGCACGCCCTGGCCGAGCACGGCGCCCTCGACCGCGGCCTGAAGGTCCGCACCCTCACCCTGCCCGATCTCTTTCAGGATCAGGATAGGCCCGAGACCATGTACGCCGCCGCCGGCCTGGACGCCGACGGCGTCGTCCGCGCCGCCCTGGCGGCGTTGGGGATCGACGCGGCGGCCAAGGGGCGGCGGGCGTAGGCCGAGCGATCAGTCCGCGAAGCAGATGACGCGCCCATGATCGAACTGCGCGACGTCCGCAAGTCCTACGGCGCCCAACGCGCGGTGGGGCCGCTCTCCCTGACCGTCGGCAAGGGCGAGTTCGTCGCCCTGCTGGGCGGGTCTGGGTGCGGCAAGACCACGACCTTGAAGATGATCAACGGCCTGGTGACGCCCGACGCCGGCCAGGTGCTGATCGAGGGCAGGGCGGCCGGCGGCGAGCCGCCATACCGACTGCGCCGCCGGATCGGCTACGTCTTCCAGGAAATCGGCCTTTTCCCCCACATGACCGTGGCCGAGAACATCGCCGTGGGACCGCGCCTGGCCGGCTGGGACAAGGCCCGGATCGCCGTGCGGACAGCCGAACTGCTCGATCTCGTCGTCCTGCCGGCCGCCCTCGCGCCACGCCTGCCGGCGGCCTTGTCGGGCGGCCAGCGCCAGCGGGTGGGCGTCGCCCGCGCCCTGGCGGCCGGGCCGGCGATCATGCTGATGGACGAGCCGTTCGGCGCTCTCGACCCGGTCACCCGCGATGGCCTTGGGCGTGACTACCGCGCCCTGCACGAGCGTCTGGGCCTCACTACGGTCATGGTGACCCACGACGTCATGGAGGCCCTTCTGCTGGCCGACCGCATCGTGGTCCTGGATGCCGGACGCATTTTGGCGGACGGCCCGCCTGGCGCCCTGCTGGCCGACCATGCCGATCCCGCCGTGCGGGCGCTGATGGAAACCCCCCGCCGCCAGGCGCGGCGGGTCGAGGCCCTGGCCGCCACGGGGACCGGGAGCGCGGGCCATGGATGAGCGCTTCGCCGCCGCTTGGCGCCTGTTGCCGGGCTATCTCTCCCAGCATGTTCTCCTGAGCGCATGCGCCCTTGTTCTCGGATTCGCGATCAGCCTGCCGCTGGCCGTCGCCGCCAGCCGCAGCGCCGCCGTGCGCTGGCCGAGCCTGTTCGCCGCCAGCCTGATCCAGACCATACCCAGCCTCGCCCTGCTCGCCCTCTTCTATCCCCTGCTTCTGGCCGTCTCTGCGGTGAGCCTGGCCTGGTTCGGGCGCGGCTTCCCGGCCCTCGGCTTCTTGCCCTCCCTGATGGCGCTCACCCTTTATTCCATGCTGCCGATCCTTCGAAACGGTGTCGCCGGTATCCTGGGCGTCGATCCGGCGGCCGTGGAGGCGGCGCGCGGCATGGGAATGACCGGTCTTCAGCGGCTGATCCGCGTGGAGCTGCCCCTGGCCGCCCCGGTCATCATGGCCGGCGCCCGCACCGCCGCGGTGTGGACCATCGGCGCGGCGACCCTCTCCACCCCGGTCGGCCAGACCTCGCTCGGCAACTACATCTTTTCGGGGCTGCAGACTGAGAACTGGGTCTATGTGCTGTTCGGCTGCGTCGCCGCCGCCGTCCTTGCCCTGGCCGCCGACCAGCTCCTTGGTCTGATTGAATCGGGCCTGGCTCGGCGCTCGGCCTGGCGAATGTGGGCCGGGGCGGCGGGCCTGATCGCCGGCGCCGCCGCCGCCCTTTCGCCGTTGGCCCTCGCCGCCCCGGCCGGGGACAGCTACGTGGTCGGGGCCAAGAACTTCTCCGAGCAATACATCCTGGCTGAACTAATCGCCGCCCGGATCGAGGCGACGGGAGCGACGGTGACGCGCAAGGAGGACCTGGGCTCGGCCACCGCCTATCGCGCCCTGGCCGCCGGAGAGGTGGACGCCTATGTCGACTATTCCGGCACCCTGTGGACCAATGTGCTGGGCAAAAGGACCAATGCGGGACGCCAGGGCGTTCTTGACGGCTTGAAAAAAGGCCTGATGGCGCGCGACGGCGTGCAGATTCTGGGGCCTCTGGGGTTCGAGAACGCCTACGCCCTGGCCATGCGCGCCGATCGCGCCAAAGCGTTAGGCGTCACCGATATTGCCGATCTCGCCGCCCGCGCCGGGACCCTCACTCTGGGTTCTGATCTGGAGTTTCTGTCGCGTCCGGAATGGGCCGCCCTGCGCGCCGCCTATGGTCTCAATTTCCACCGACAGATCTCCTACCAGCCGACCTTCATGTACCGCGCCCTGGAAGACGGCGAGGCGGATGTCATTTCCGCCTTTTCCAGCGACGGGCGGATCGCCGCCGACCATCTCCTTGTCCTGGCCGATCCCCGCCATGCCATGCCGCCCTATGACGCGGTGATCCTGATCTCACCGCGCCGCGCCCACGATGCGCGCCTGCGCGCCGCCCTGGCCCCGCTTGTCGGCGCCATTTCGGTTCAGGCCATGCGGGCGGCTAATTTCAGCGTCGATCGCGACCGTGACAAGCTGACCCCCGCCCAGGCGGCGCGCGGTCTGGCGCGGCTGGCCAAGCCCGCGCCGCCGGCGTAGGGAACGTGGGCGGAGGACGGGTCCAATGTCGTTGAATTTCGCCGGCTTGCGCGCTGATTGTGGTGACGATCTTCAAGCGGTGATCGAGGCCCTGCCGGAGGCAACCGCCCTCATCACCGCCGACGGCGCCATCGCCTTCGCCAACGGCGCCTGGGCCGAACGGCTGGGCCCGGCCCGGCGTCTTCCCAAGTCCGACGGAGGTCTGTTCGCGGCTTTTTTGCAGGCGCGCCGGGGCGGGGCCGGCGAAGGCTCCTTGAGGTGCGGGGGCGTCGAACACCGAGCCAGTATCCGCGTTGTCGGCCCGACGCGTTTCCTGGTGCGTCTCGCCGCGGCGCCGATCGCGACCGAGCCGGCCGCATCCCCGCCGGACGTCTCCGATCCGATCCGCGTCTCCGGTCTCGATCCCTTCGTCGCCGCTTCGCCGTTCGGCGCGGCGCTGATCGAGGGACCCGATCCGTTCACCGGGCCGATCGTGGCGGCCAACGGCGCCTTGTCGGCGATCGCCGGTCCCGCCGCCCTGGCCGGCGCCAATCTGGCGGATCTACTGACCCCGGCCTGTCGGGCGCGGGTGTCGGCGAGCCACGCCGCTGGCCGGCCGGGTCCCTTCGAGGTCGCTTTGGCGGGTCCCGGCGAGAAGACCGCGCACCTCTATCTGGCCCGCGCCGGGGAGCGGTGGGCGGCCTATCTGCTGGACGTCACTGAACAAAAGGCGATGCAGATCCAGCTCGCCCAGCGCAACAAGATGGAGGCGATCGGCCAGCTCGCCGGCGGCGTGGCGCACGACTTCAACAATCTCTTGAGCGCCATTCGGCTACGCGTCGATGAACTGCACCTGCGTCACTCCCTGGGCGACCCTTCCTACGACGCCCTTGCGGAGATTCGCGACACCGTGGTCCGCGCCGCCAATCTGGTGCGCCAGCTCCTGACCTTCGCCCGCAAGTCCACCGTCCAGCGGGAGAGCCTGGATCTGGGCGAGGTGCTCGGCAATTTCGACGTCCTGCTCAGCCGGATGTTGCGCGAGGACGTTCGCCTCGAAACCCACTACGGCCCCAATCTGCCCCTGGTCCGCGCCGACCAGGCGCAGCTGCAGAACGCCGTGATGAACCTGGTGGTTAACGCCCGCGACGCCGCCGTCGCCAACGGCGGCGGCCAAGTCTGGCTCAGCGCCGCCCGGGTGAGCGAGGGCGCCGCACGCGCTCTGGGCTACGTCGGCCCGGCCATGGGCGAGATGGCGCTCATCGAGGTTTCCGACGACGGCGCGGGCATCGCGCCGGCGGCCATGGCCCATATCTTCGAGCCCTTCTTCACCACCAAGGGGCTGGGGGAGGGGACGGGCCTTGGCCTGGCCACGGTCTATGGCATTGTCAAGCAGTCGGAGGGCTGGATCGTGGCGCTCTCGCCGCCGGGCGAAGGGGCCACATTCAGGATTTTTCTACCGGTTCACGTCCCGCCGCCGGCTGTTGAACCCCCGCCGGGCCCTAGGAGCGTCCGCGCGGCGGCGCGCGACCTTTCGGGCGTGGGACGCATCCTCTTCGTGGAGGATGAAGCCCAGGTGCGCGGCATCGCCGCCCGCCTCCTTCGGGCGCGCGGCTATGAGGTGATTGAGGCGGCCGACGGCGAGGAGGCGCTCGCTCTGGCCGAGCGGCACGCCGGGACCATCGACCTGATGATTTCCGATGTCGTCATGCCGGGCCTGGACGGACCGGCCCTGCTCAAGGCCGCGCGCCCTTTCCTGGGCGAGGCGCCGGTGATGTTCATCTCCGGCTACGCCGAGGCCGAGTTTTCCGACCTGCTGGAGGGCGAGCGTGGCGTCAGCTTTCTCGCCAAGCCGCTGGACATCATGAGCCTGGCCGAACGGGTCAAGCAGCACCTGCGGACACCGTGACCTTGCCCGCGCCGACCGGGCGGACTAGGCCGAAACCCATCACCCTCGCCAAGGAGTCCCGCCTTGCTCGATAGACGCCGCTTCCTCCTCGCCACCGCCGCCGGAGGCGCCCTGACCCAATTGGCGCCCGCCCTGGCGTGGGCGGACGACGCCTCGGCCCAGGCGCGGCTGAACGGCCTGCTGGAAGAATTCGTTCAGGCCGATCTTTTCCGCTCGCCCGAAGAGGCGACGTCGCTGGGGCTCGACACCGGATCCCTGGCCGGCCAGCGCGCCCGCCTGCGCAACGCCTCGCTGGCCCAGATCGCCCGCGACAAGGCCGAGACCATCGATCGCCTGCGCGGCCTCAAGACCGTCGACCGCGCCCAGCTCACCGGCATGGCGGCGGTCAACTA
>JBDTIW010000322.1:0-5383 GCA_039936215.1 Caulobacteraceae bacterium
CATCGAGAAGATCTGGTCGGTGGATTCGCCCCACCGGATCGCGGCTCACTGAGGCGCCGTTGAAAATAACCCTCCTCTGCGTCGGCAAGCTCGGCCAGAGCGCCGAGGCGGGACTGGCCTTGGACTACGCCGCCCGCGCCACCGCAGTGGGCAGGGCGCTCGGCCTTGGACCGGTCGCTATCCTCGAAATCGAGGCTCGCAAGCCCGGCAAGCACGCCGAGGCGGTCGCCCTGCTGGAGCGGCTGGACGGCGCCCATCTGATCGCCTGCGACGAACACGGCGCGGCGGGGGGTTCGCGGGACTTCGCGGCCTTCCTGGCGCGCTTGCGCGACGACGGCGTGCGCCACCTGGCCTTCGCGGTTGGCGGCGCGGACGGCCTGGGTGAGGGGGTGCTGGCGGCGGCCCGCGAGCGCCTGGCGTTCGGACCCCAGACCTGGCCGCACGCCCTGGCCCGCGTCATGCTGGCCGAACAGATCTACCGCGCCGCCGCCATCCTGACCGGCTCGCCCTATCACCGCGATTGAGCGGGGACCACCCCGCAAGGCCCTTGGGGTTAGGAGCTCGCCTGTCGTCGCAACGCCGCCAAAAGCGCCTGATCGATCTCGGCTCTCGTGACGCCAAAGCCTTTGAGCGCTCGCGTTGCGGTGGCCACCGCCCTGGACGACGCCGCCCTCGCCAAGGCGATGGCGCTGGCGCCGACGCTGGCGACAACCTTGGATTCGCCGTGACGTTCGACGGCGACCAGGACATCCCGGTAACCGGCCCCCAACACCAGATCGACCGCCTTTGGCGCGACGTCCATCAAGCACGCCGCCATGCTGAATCCGCCCATGATCAGGCGCCCATCGGCGGCGGCCAAGGTGAACGGATCGGGCGTCGGCAGGCGCGACGACAGATGCCAGGCCAGGGCCCCGTCGATAAGAACCGCGCCAGGCCATTGGCCGCTCGCCGGCGCCGTGCCGGCGGCGCCAGGGCCGGTCGCCGTCAGTTCGCCGTCCGCGAAATCGAGCCGCACCGAAAATCCGGACTTGGCGCCGCGGACACCCATGGTGGCGATGGTCAGGATTTCCGCGAAGTCGTCGCGCGCCAGGGTGAGCTCGTGGGTCATCGCGGCGCCTTTCGCATGGCTTCGACGATTTCCACGGTCGCGACGCTCACCGTGGTCACTCGCCGCAGGAGATCGATCACCGCCTCCTTGTGGTCGGCGAAGCGATAGGTGTTGAATTTCTCGCGCACGGTGGGGTCCTTGATCTTCTTCTCCTTGTGCTGGTCGAGCACCCAGTCGATGGCCGAGCGGTTGCCGAGGCGATATGTCCAGGCGATCGCCGGCACGCCGGAGATCTGGGTCTCGGAATCGAGGACGATATTTCCGGCCTCGTGATCGCTTTTCAGGATCACCCGCGGCGATTGGCCGGCGGCGCGGGCCTTGGGCTCCGGGATGTCGATGCGCTCCAGGGCGAATGGTTCGGCCGCTTCGTAGCCGATGTGAAGATCGAGCAGCGCCTGTCCCCAATCGCGCCATTGCCGGAAATTGGGGTGGAAAGGAATGCGCGGAAACTCGCGCTTGAGGTTGAGGGCGTAGGTGTCGCGGTAGACCGGATCGTTGAGGACGCCATAGACATAGGCGAACACCCCGTCCTTGGTGACGCCGGCCTTCTCGCCATAGTGGTTCGCGAACTGTTGCAGCGCCCAGTCGGTGATGTTGTCGAGGCGCGTGCCCTCTTTCGAAAACCTGTAGCGCGGCACACTTTGAGTCCCGCCATTGCCTTGCTTGAGCAGGCAGAGGTCGAACACGCCATTCACCGCAAGGGCGGCGAGTGGATTGTTCGAAGCCACGCCGAGAAAAGCTAGGGTTGCGTTCGGCCCGCGCCCGAACATCGACGGCAATTGATAGGTCATGCCGTTGAAGTGGCGATCAAAGTAGACCCAGCGTCTAACGAAGGGCCGGTAAGCCGTCCGGATTAATTGCCTCTCATCCAAAGACTTGGGAATTTTCTTCAATCTGTGCCGGTCAAGTTCGCGATCCCACTTGATCGCTTTCCGGGCCGCATCCCCAGGGTCCTTACGCGCCGCCTCATAGGCCGCCACGAGATAGGCCGCCTTTTTCGCGAGGCTGTCGCGGTCGAAATCGTAGACCCAGTCATCGCGTTGTGTTGCCAAGCCCCTCGAATACAATCGAAAGATCGCCCCTCCGCCTGCCGGGCCTCTTCCGGCCTTGTCGTCCTTTCCGACAAGCGGGAGTAATTGTTCCCAGTCGTTGACCCTAATGTCGAGCCAGTCGTGCCTGCGGTCCGGCTGGATGGTCTGGAATTCGACGCCGGTGACGCTCCGGGCCGATGACAGGAAGGCGAGCTTTTCGTCGGCCGTCTCCATTTCCGGCCGCCGGGCGTAGCGGATCACCGCGCCCTCCTTGCCCTTCTTCTTGACCAGAAAGACGATGGCGACGCCGGTCTGGATGCCGAACACGTTGTTCTTGGTTCCGGAGATCTTCGGGTTGTCGCGCACGTCGCCGCCCAGATCGAGCACCCAGATCTCGGCGAACTCCCGCGCCACCACCTTGCGAAAGCCGTCGTAGGCCGCCTTGGCGAAGGGCTTGCGCCCGACGATAAAGGCGATCACGCCGTCGTGGCGCAGCCGGTCGGACGCCCAGCGGATGAAGCGGGTGTACATGTCGTAGACGCTGTTCTTATTCTGGGCCGTACCTTCCTTGACGTAGGTGGCGGCGATGCGCTGATCGACGCGGGCGTAGGGGCGGTTGGCGTTGCGTTGGTTGTAGTTCTCCTGCCAGGCGTTGTAGGGCGGATTACCGATGACCACGCTGATCTTGCGGCTGTTCTGGCGCTTCACCCGCTCGATATTCTCGTCGGAAATGGCCCCGAACATCTCGGCCTGGTGGCCGGAAAAGACGCCGAGCGCCGCGACGTTGTCCAAGGTGTCCACGAAACAGAGGCCGGGAAATTCGGCGTAGCTTCCCGTGAGGGCGGCGTAGGTCGCCTCGATGTTCAGATTGGCCACATAGTAGGGAAGTATCGCCACCTCGTTGGCGTGAAGCTCCTCGCGGTATTTGTATTTCAGCTTGTCCGGCTGGCCACGAAAATGCTCCAGCATCTCGACGACGAAGGTTCCGGTGCCGGTGGCCGGGTCGAGGATTTCCACGTCACGGTCGATCAGGCTCTTGGCGAAATGCCTCTGGCACAGCCAGTCGGCGCTTTCGACCATGAAGCGCACGATCTCGCTTGGGGTGTAGGCGACGCCCAGCCGGTCGGCGGCCTTGACGTTGTAGACCTTGTAGAAGTTCTCGTAGATCGCCTTGAGAAATCCCTGCTTCTCCGAATGGCTTTGGATCAGGGCGGCGGTGGAGCGGATGGCGGCATAGTAGGGCTCCAGGGCGCGCAGGGTCTTCTGTTTGGTCTCGCCGCGAAAGAACAGCCGCTCCAGGCCGTAGAGGGCCTGGGCGATGTTGTTCTCGCGATGGAAATCGTCCTGGCCGAACACGCGGGCGAAGATGTCTTCGGTGAGGATGTGCTGGATCAGCATTTCCCGAACGTCGGCTTCGCAAACGCTCGGATTGATGGTGTCCTTGGCTGTTTTAAGGAACGCCGCGGCGGCGGCGCGGAAGGGGGCGTTGTCGTCATAGGCGCCGTCGATCCGGTCACGCAGCGCCGAGAGCACCGCCGGCAGATCGGCCTTGAACTGCTCGATGGCCTTGCGGAACTCGGCGATCTCCGGCCGC
The DNA here is from genome assembly GCA_039936215.1 of Caulobacteraceae bacterium. Lineage (GTDB taxonomy): Bacteria > Pseudomonadota > Alphaproteobacteria > Caulobacterales > Caulobacteraceae > Acaudatibacter. The sequence continues at coordinate 3,734 of JBDTIW010000322.1, forward strand.
TGATGACTGAAGAACAGGGTCAGGAGTTTTTCGAGACGCTCGGGATCATCGACGGGGGAGCGGATCACCTCCTGGCGGTTCTGGATCAGGACCGCCTGGCGGCTGTCCTCGAAGATGATGTTGTCCTGCGGGTAACCGCGCGAGAATTTCAGGGCGATCTCGGCGTCCAGATCGTCCTTCTCGTCCTTGGCTTCCCAATAGCCGAACGGCACCCGCAGGCTGTGGAGCAGGGCGCCGTCGATGTAGCGGCGATCCTTGGCCGGGGTGATGAATTCATGCTCGGCGATGAACTGCAGGTCGCGCGAGCGGCCCCAGGCCTTGAGCAGGTCCTTGAAGGCTTCGCGAACCACGGATTCGCGGCTGGCGCCGGAGACCTGCCTCAGCCGCGAGAGCTCGTTGAGGTAGGCGTTGATCAGATGCTGGCTCACGCGTTCCCCCGCCTCCGCGACGAATGTCCACCATCAGGCGCGAATTGCAATCGCGAACCGTTGCCGGCCTTGCGCCCCGCCTCGCGGCGCCACATGTTGCGGCGGCGAGGGACGATGCGAAGGTCCGCGATGACGCCATAATTTCGGCGCGCGCGGCGGTCATGGCGGTTGTTATGCGAAAGTATCTGCTGATCGGCGCTTCGGCGTTCATCCTCGGCGCCGGCTCCATGGCCTATCTGAGCCAGACCGCCCTGGCGACGCCGCAGCCGCGCGCTCAGACCTATCACATGCTCGAACTGTTCGGGAACGTGCTCGATACGGTTGAGCGCCAGTATGTGACGCCGGTGGACGACAAGACCCTGATCGAGGCGGCCTTGAACGGCATGCTCACCTCGCTCGATCCGCATTCCGACTATCTGAACCCCGAAGCCTACGGCGACATGCAGGATCAGACCCGCGGCGAATACGGCGGCCTGGGCCTGGAGATCACCAGCGAGGACGGGGTGGTCAAGGTGATCTCGCCCATCGACGGCACCCCCGCCGCCCGGGCGGGCATCAAGCCGGGCGACTACATCACCGCCGTCAATGGCGAGACGGTGCTGGGTCTTTCGGTGAACGACGCGGTCAAGCAGATGCGCGGCAAGGCCGGCGAGAGCGTCACCTTGACCATCGCACGGGCCAAGACCGATCCCTTCGATGTGAAGATGATGCGCGAAATCATCCAGCCCAAGTCGGTGACCTATCACGCCGAGGGCGACTATGGGTACCTGCGCCTGTCGGGCTTCAACGAAAAGGCCACCGACGAAACCCGCGCCGCCATCGACGATCTGCGCGCCAAGAACCCGCACCTCAAGGGCCTGGTTCTGGATCTGCGCAACAACCCCGGCGGCCTGCTCGACCAGGCGGTGGGCGTCTCCGACCTGTTCCTGAACGGCGGCGAGGTGGTCTCCCAGCGCGGGCGCGACCCGCACGATATCGAGCGCTACAACGCCAAGCCCGGCGTCAAGCTGGGCGGCCTGCCGGTGGTGGTGCTGATCAATTCCGGCACCGCCTCGGCCGCCGAGATCGTGGCCGGCGCCCTTCAGGATCGCCATCGGGCCGAAATCGTCGGCCTGACCAGTTTCGGCAAGGGATCGGTGCAGACCGTGATCCCGCTGCGCGGCGGCCTGGACGGCGCTGTGAAGCTGACCACGGCGCGCTATTACACCCCTTCCGGTCGTTC
>JBDTIW010000323.1:0-31305 GCA_039936215.1 Caulobacteraceae bacterium
TTTCCGGCCGGCCCGGCGTGCGCAAAAAATAGACGGTGGAGGAGCCTACCACCATTCCCTTGCCGTTCGCCTCCATCAGGAAGGCGGTGTTCTCGTCCAGGGCTATGCCAAACGGCGCATGGGCGGCGCGATCGTGGGAAATCCGGCCGAGAAAGGTGACCAAGCGGCCCATGCGGTCGCGGGTGACGAAATGATCGTCGGTTATGGTGTTGGAAAGCAGGGGGCCGAGGAACAGGAAATTCTGGTCGATGGTGACGCGGTAGTCGAACGGATTATCCAGCGCCTGCGACGAGGTGATGGTGTTGGCCAGGGCCGAGAAGGCGTACTGGGCCAGGATGGCGTTGCCGGCGCTGGTCCCGCCGATCGGGACGCCGCGCCTGGCCAGGACGTCGATGGCCGCGCTGACCGGCGAGCGCTGCCAGAGGCGCACATAGTCCGACTGGTCGCCGCCGGCGATGAACAGGGCCTCGGCGTTCATGATCGTCTGGCGCACGAAGGGCTGGTTGGCCCCCATGCGGCTGGTGATCTTCAGGGTCGAGACCGAATTGATGTTTGGGCAGAGCCTCAGGATATAGGGGTTGTAGTCCGCCGTTCCGGTGGCCCGGATGACCAGGAAGTCGCCATGATTGGCGTGGCCGCACATCCACACATAGGCCTCGTTCACATCAGTCCCGCCGCCCTCGAACAGGACCCCGAACGTGGTTTTGGCGACGACGTCGCTCTGGTTGCCAAGCCGGGTGTAGATCCACCCCGGCCCGGTGGTGACAACGCCGAAATATCCCGGCGTCTGGGCGTGGACGTCCTGGAAGGCGATGAGGGCCACGAGGCTCGCGATCAGGCTCCAGCGGCTTGGCATGACAGCATCCTTTTGCAAGGGGTGGATGGGGTAATGCTAGCTCGAACCGGATAGGGGAGGTAGGGCTATCGGGGGCGCCATCTTGACAAGGGCGCTGAATATTGCAATATGAAACTTGCGTCGGCGCCGCTCCAAAAATCGGCATCCTTCCGGAGTAGCTCGTCGTGGCCCGTCGCCAGCCCCGACGTGGCCCGCCGGTGGCCAAAGGGTGACCAAATGGTTGCCAAAGGTTGCCAAGGGGTTGCCATCCACCCGCCGGTTATTGCCGGGAAGTGGCCAACCAAACCGCTTGGAACCTCATTCTCCGGGTTCTTTGTTGCTACCCTCCTTGCCGCGCGCCCAGGTGCGTTGATGGTTGACATCGGCGGACGGCCATGGCGGTCAGACCCCTGGGCAGGGAGGAACGGCGGGGAAACGGATGGACTTGGCATTCGATCGTCTCTTCGTGGTCACCTATGGCCGGTCGGGATCGACCCTGCTTCAGGGTTTCCTGAACGCCATACCGGGCTATCGCATCTATGGTGAGAATGGCGGGTTTCTGACCCGGTTGCACGAGGCCCACGAGGCGCTGGTCGACGCCAATCGGCACCTGGTCGATCCCGAAAAGGACATCCCCCGCCATGCCTGGTTCGGCAGTTCACGCTACGATCCCCAGACCCTGGCCGCCGGCTTCCGCGCCTTCGCCGATCGGATGCTGTTCGACCCCGCGGCCGCGCCGGAAGTGCGCGTGTTCGGTTTCAAGGAAGTGCGCTACAGCGACATGGGTGCGGAAAAACTCAGCGAATTTCTGGCCTTTGTCAGGGAAATCTATCCGCGCGCCGCCATCGTCTTCAACAGCCGGAATTTGGACGATGTCGTGACCAGCGGCTGGTGGCGCAATGTCCCGCGTGCGGCCCTTCGCATCCAGCTTGCCCGGTTCGACGCCTTCGCCGGCGAGTACGCCAGGGTTAACCCCGACCACGCGATCCACGTCCGTTATGACGCTATTGTCGATCCCGACCGGCGCGAAGTCGCCCGCCTGTTGTCGTTCCTGGGCGAGACGCTCGCGGCCGATCGGACGGATGGCGTATTCGCGGTCAAACATTCCTACGGCAACCGCGCCCTTTCCGAATATCTTTCCGGGCGCGCCGCCCATGTCGAACTGCTCGAACACGACTGGTGGAAGGGCAATGTCGACGAGTTTCGCATCGACATCGAGCGGCGGCCGCAGTTCTGCCTGGCCAAGGGAGTCTTTCTGCCCGCCGACGAGGGCGGGGCGCGGATAACACTCAAGGCGGGCCCTGAGATCGCTGAGCTTGTAGGGTCGAGCCCGACCGCCAGGCTGGCGAAACTCTTCCCGGAAAATCCTCGGGCCGCGACCTCGGGCTTCCGTCTGGAGCTCACGGCGGCGGACGAGGTGCGACTGTTCGGCGCCTCGCGGGGTTTCGCGACCACGCTGGTCGGGATCGTCAAGGCCGTCCTTCCCAGCGCCCGCCCCGGCGCGCGCCCGGCCGCCAGCGGACCGGCCGCGCCATGACCGCTCCGCCGATCGCGTCCCTTTCGCCCCCGGCCGCCGCTACGGCAATTCGGGCCCTGATCGCGGCGGGCGAGGTGGCGGCGGCGAGGTCGGCGTTCGAGGCGATGCGTGCACGCCTAGCGCCCTTCGACCTGGCCCTGACACAATGTCTGCTCCAAGAGGGGGAAGGCGATCTGGAAGCCGCGCTGGCCAGCCTCGAACAGGCGCTGGTGTCCTATCCCAGAGCGATTCACCTCCATGCCCAGTCGGCCCGCCTCCTGGCGCGGATGGAGCGCCCGGTCGAGGCGGAGGCGGCCGCCCTGGCCACCCTGGCGCTCGACAAGGCCAATGTACACGCCCTGACTGCCTTGGCCTTCGTCTACGCCAGGACGGGGCGCGACGGGGAAAGCCTCGATGTGGTTCACCGGCTGGCGACCAGGCCCGGATCGTCGGAGGCGGCGGTTTGGAGCGCCGTCGCCGAATTGGCCGGCGCCGGCCGATGGGCGGACATCCTCCGCGTCCTGGACGAGCGCGGCTCCGCCCTGGAAGGCCGCCGCGTTCGCGCTCGGCGCGCGGAAGCCCTGCTCGAACTGGGCCGCCAAACGGATGCGTTGGCCGTGCTCGCGGGCGCCCATCGGGCGGGCGATGCGCCCCCGCTTGAAACGATCAATCGTCTGATCGCTCGCGGGGCCTTGGCGGTGGCCGCCCGCCTGATCGAAGAGTCCATGGCCGGCGAGCCCAAGGTGGCGGATCTGACCGCCACGCTCGCCCGCGCGGCAGAGAGCGTTCGAGACGCATCGAGTTCCGAAGCGGCGCCACTGGCCTTCGCGGACGCCGCCCACGCCCTGGCGATCCTATTTCCCTATCGACCGGTGCATGGCGAGGCGGTGGCTCGGGCGGCGGACTTCCTTGTCGAGCGGGCTCGCGCGAGGCAAGCGCGGGGCGACCCATCGGGGGCGACGGACGATCTGGTCGTCGCCGCCCGGCTGGCGCCCGCCGATCGGGCCGTGCTCGAAATGCTCGCCGAAGCCGCCGGAAGAGCGGGTCGGCCCGACCAACGTCTCGACGCCCTTCTGAGGCTCCATGACGCCCACCCCGCCGCCGACACCCTCGTCGCCGCGGTTGAGGGCGCGCTCGGCGCCAGTCGCTGGGACGCGGTCGCCAAGCTGATGTCGCGGGCCAGCGACCAGGGCCTGGACGCCGCGCCGGAGGTCTCCGAGGCGGCGGATCGCTGGCGCGCCCGCCTTCACGTCCGCCTTGAGGTTTTTGTGCGCGAGCGTGACTTGGTGGGCGGGCTGGAGATGCTGGCGGGGCTGGCGCCGTGGATGACCCTATCCGACTGGCCGGCCGCCTCGATCTCGCGCCCGCTTCTGGCTTCGAAACGCTATCTGCGGGGCCAGCGGGTGTCCGCCGACGCGGAAGCCTTTCTGCGGGTTTCGTCGCTGTATCTCGCGCTCGATCCCGACGACGCCGACGTCGGCCGCCTGGTGGGCCGCTTTCACCTGCGCCATCGCCGTTTCGCCGAGGCGGCGCGGGCCTTGGCGACAGTGGTGCGGGCCGATCCGCATGTGGCTGGCGACTGGCTCGATCTTGCCCAGGCGCGCGGGGAGCTGGGCGAACTGATGGCGCGTGACGCCTGTCTGGCGCGGGCCTTGGTCATCGCGCCGGCCAGCCTGGCGGCGGGGCCGCTCGACCAGTTCTGGGCCAGGATGGCGCGGGCATGACCGTCCGGCGCCTGGCCCTGGTGGTCAATTTTCACCGCGAGCGGCGGATCGGACGCAAGAGCGCCAATTTCGTCGGCGCCGTTCACGCCCACCTCCGGCGCCGCGGAATCCAGCTCAATGTGGAGTTCGTGCTGGACCGCCCCGACGAGGCGACTCATCGCCAGATCGACCAGGCCGCCGGAGCCATCGATGGCGCCCGCCTGCATGTGGTGGATTTTGGAAATCTTGGCGCGTCGCGCACCCACGGGGTGGCGGCGGCGCGGGGGGATGTCGTCTGCTTCCTGGACGGCGACGACTATTTCTCCATGAACTGGTTTGAGGGCGCCCTCGACCACCTCTCGCAAGGTCCTCGCCGGGAGGTGCTGCACACCCAGTATATGGTCGGCTTCGACCGCGACGAATTCGTCCGCGAGACCATGGAGTCGGCCGATCCGGCCTTCGACCCCCTGGCCCTGGCGGTGGACTGGTACTGGAGCGCCAACCTGGCGGTTCAAGCCGAGGTGTTCGCGGCCGTGCCGATCCAGCCCTACGATCACGCCGGGGGTTTCGGTTCGGAAGATTGGGATTGGGCTTGCAACAGCTTGGCCGCCGGCATCGGTCGGGTCAGCCTGCCAAACACCTCGTATTTCTATCGGGTCAAGCCCGAGCGCTTCGCCCTCGGACGGGTCGGAGAGGTGATCCACATGGCTTCGCCTCTGTTCGGCCGCGAAAATCTTCCCCCGCCGCCCGCCGCCCCGAGCGCCGGCCCTCTCCCAGTCGCCCCCCTGTCGCCGCTATTCTTCGCCCAGGCGCGCGAGATCGAGGCGATGGAGGTGGGCCTCTCCTACCTCCGCGCGGTGGAGGCGGGCGGCCAGAGTGTCCGCCACTTCAAGCCCCACACCCCGCCCATCGTCGGCGCGGTGCTGCGCGAGGTCTTGGACGCCGGTTTCGGCGACGGTTCGGCCGTGATTTTCGCCGACGCCCAGCGGCTGGCCGGGGGTCTGGAAACCGCCGCCGCCCTCGCCGATACGCTGGTCGGGTCGCCCGCCGCGCCGCGTCTCTACATCGTCGACGGCGACGAGGGGCCGCGTCATGCGCGCCTCGATGGCTACGTTCTGTCCCTGGACGAATTGCGGGCGGCCAAGCTCTACAACGCTCACATCGACCGGCTGGTGGCGCGTCTCCTTATCCAGGCCCGCGATGTCACCGTTCTCAATCTGCTGTCGCCGCGCGCCCGTTCGCCGGCCCTGGCCTATTGGCGCGCTACCCGCAAGGGCGTTTGCCGGTGGGTGAATGTGGTGATGGAGTATGGCTTCGACGCCCTGTCGCAGGCCTATGAGGAGCTGGATCTGTTCGCCTCGACCAGCATCGCGAGCGAGACCATCGCGGTGTTCGAAAAAACGGCGCGCGAGGCGTGGCGAACCCGCGGCCTCGCCCTGGCCCACGACCAGGCCCTGGAGGACGACTATGTCGGCGGCGCCCTGGGCTCGCGCCGGATCGCGCCGCGTCTCGATGCGACCTTGAACGAGCCGTCTTCCGGGGCGCCGGTCTCCCCGGCGCAATCGCGGGTGTTCAGGATCACCGCGCAAGGCTTCGCCACGGCCGGGCCGGACGAGCCACGCGGCGGCGTGCTTCTGGTCGATGACGCCCTGCGCGCGCTGGCCGAGCGGGAGGACGAATGTATCCTGGTCAGCGGCGCGGCCTTTCTGGGCATGGACTTCGCGCCAGCCGGCGCGGCCAGGCCGCCTGGCCTGCGCATCCCCGCCCTGACCATCATCGACGAGGAAGGCCAACCGGTCCTCTACGTGCGGCACAGGGTCGATTGGTTCGACCAGCAACTGGCCTCGGGGCGGTTTCCCATGGACTTGGGGGCGACCGGCGCCCTGGGTGTCGATTGCCGCTCGCTGAGGGAAGTTCTGCAACGGTTTCCGAAGCGGCTGCCGCTGGCGGCGCTGATCGAGACCGCTGTTCGCCATGCCGGACAGGCGGGGGAACGATGTGTCGATCTTTTCGCCGCCAATTGCATCGTCTCGGCGAGCGCCGCCGATCTGGCCCTGATCGACAAGGCCGCTCTGGCCGCCGGCCTGGCCGAGCGCCTGGACCTGGGAGCGCCGCCATGAGTCGGGACGCCGACTATTTCTTCCGCCAGCGCTACGCCGGGCTGGACCTGATCGCCAAACTGCCCAAGCCCCTGGGGCGGGACATTGCAACCGCCTTCGAAAGCTATCGGGCGCATGGCGAATTTCCGGCCTCGACCCCGGAGGACTTTTCTCAGGAGCTGCTATTTTTCGCCGATTCCGGGGCGCGCGCCCAGTTCGTCGCCGGTGACATCGCTTTTCCTTACGAAAGCCGCGTGGGGGGCGAGACCTTCTGGCGCAGCCAAAGGTCTCAGGCCCCGTACATCGAGCGGATCGTCGAGCAATACCCTCATCTCGACATCGAGTTGGCCCAGCAGCTTTGGCTTGAGCGCGGACGCGGAATGCCACACGCCTTTCCCGCTCCCAGCGACCAGAAGGCGAGATGGCGGTCGGTGGACGAGACTACGCCGGATTTCGCCTCTAGCCTGGCGGCGGCTGGGCCCTACGCGGCGGCCTTCGTGACCCCCCGGTTCGGAACCGGCGGGTCTGAAAAGGTCATCCGCGCCATGGCCGCTTCGATCGAACGCCTGACGGGTTTGCCCGGTCTGATTGTTGTCGCCGATACCCGCGTGCCGGCCGAGGATCTACCGACTGGCGCGATCTGCCTGCCCAACTTGACTCTGTGGGGCGAACCCTTTCTGCGCGCGCCCAACGAGGTGCGGGCCAGGGTGCTGAGGGACGTTCTGGTGAAGGCGGGCGCTCCCCGGGTCATTTCGGTGAACAGCTCTCTGGGTAACTTCTTGCTTGAGGACGGGGCTCTGCGTGAGGCGGGCGTGGAGACCGCCTCGGCCCTTTTCCTATTGGGGGTTGGGGCTGGCGGGGCCGCCACCGGCTTTGTCCAGATCGCCGACTGGCTGATCGACGCCGGCGTCACCCTGTTCACCGACAACGCCCACATCGCGCGCCTGTTGGCGCAACGGAATGCCTACGCCGAGGCGGTTGTCCTGGCCATGCCGGCCACGGCCGCGACGAACGCGCCTCCGAGCGGGTCGCGTGTTCTGTGGGCCGGGCGGATCGACGCCCAGAAACGCCCCGATCTTCTGCTCGATATCGCCCAGCTCAGCCCACAACTGATCTATGAAGTCTGGGGGACGCCGCTGATTTCGCAAAACTCGGCCCGGGAGGCCATCGCCGGGCGGCCGAACATCGTCTACCGGGGCGGCTTCGAGACATTCGAGGCCATCGACCTGAGCCAGATCGGCTGCCTCCTCTACACAAGCGCCTATGACGGCACGCCCAATATTCTGCTCGAGGCCATGGGGCGAGGCCTGCCTTGCGTCTGTTCGGCGGTGGGCGGCATCCCCGATCTGATGGCGGAGGGCAGGGGGGTTCTGGTGGATGCGTCGGCGCCCGCCGGCGCCTATGTCGCGGCGCTGGGGGGGCTCATGGGCGATCCCGCCGCCCGCCAGCGGATGGCGGGAGCCGGGCGCGACTACATTCGCCGACATCACACGCTCGAAGGGTTCGAGAGGGACGTGGCGCGCCTGCTGGCCACCATGCGGGCGGCGAGTGGGGGATAGGGCGTGAACGTCTCCGCTTCGCCCATCGGGCGGCGCCTTTATTGGCAACGGCTGGCGGCGATCGAGCGACAGATCGCTGGCCGCCTGAAGGTCGATCCTGACGTCAACCCCTTCCGCGGCCTCAAGCGGCGATTTGTCGTTGCCCATGCCCCAAGGGTCGGCAGCCATCTCCTGTGCCAAGGCCTGCTTGCCCACGGAGCGGTGGTGGAGGAATTTTTCGAGGTCGCCAGGATCCATAACGTCTCGGCGCGGAAGGGGTTTTCGAAGCTTCAGCAATATTGCGCCTGGGTGTTGGCCACCTACGCCCAGGGCGGCATGTTCGGGGTGAGCGGCGGCGTCAAGGCCCTGGCGCCCCTGGCCATGACCAAAGAGATTCCGGCCTTCGTTTCGGCTTGGCGCTTCGTGCATCTGACCAGGCAAGACATTGTCAGACAGGCCGTTTCCGAACTCATCGCGCGCCGGACGGGGGCCTTCAAATCGTCGAAGTCGCCGGCCGGTGTGCTGGCGGCCGACGCTTACGATCCTCAAAGACTGAAGAGGCTGATCGATGCCGCCTTGACCGTAAACGCGGCCTGGGAGGGCGCCTTCGAAGTCCATGGGATTGAGCCGCTGAGACTGACCTACGAAGCGCTTGCCGCCGACCCGCCGGCCGTCGCCGCCACCGCCGCCGCATTCCTGGGTCTCGACGGACCGCGGGTGACCGAGGCGGCGTTTCTTTCGCCGCCGCTGCAACGCCAAGCCACCCGCCTCAACGATGAATGGGCTTCGCGCTTTCGCGAGGAAAACCCCGCCTTCTGCGCCTCTCGCGAAGCGGCCGACTTTCGACCCCAGCAGGTCCGGGGCGTTAAATGACCGTCGACCTGGGCGAGCCGCCGGCGCGGATGAATCCGCGCATGATCTTCGTCCCTGACCGTTCGGTCCTCTATGTCGCGGTTCCCAAGACTGGCTGCACGACCATCAAGACGGTCATGGCCGCATCGGTGGGCGTGCTCGGCCCCGCCGCGCCGCCGGCCCGAACCAGGGCCGCCATCCACCGCGCCTGGCGCGACCGCGAGGCGAATTGGCGCGATCTGACGGACGCCGAGCGCGACGCCCTTCTGACGGGCGCGACGACCTTTCGTTTCACCTCGGTTAGGAACCCGTTCGCGCGTGCGGTGTCGTGCTATCTCAACAAGATCGTCGATGGCCCCGGCGCGGGCAATCTGAGCCGCCGCATGAGGAATCTGGGTGTCGGCTCGATGTTTGCCTTCCTTGATGTGGTGGCCGACGAGCGGCCGCTTCAGCGGGATGTCCACTACCGCGCCATGGCGGATCTGTGTCACGCTGGCGTCATCCGCTATGACGATATCGTCCGCTTCGAGACCTTCGAGGCGGATCTGCGGCGGATCATGGCCCGGTCCAACCTCGCCGCGGTCGCCGTTCCCAAGCCGGCTTGGCGCAACAGGACCGATGCGGCTTCGCGCCTGCACGAACTCCTTGGTCCCCGTGAATGCGACCTGATCCGATCGATCTATCGGGTCGATTTCGAGACGTTCGGCTACCCGATGGATCTGCCGCCGGCCTAGCGGCGTCCCCCGCCGATCTCCGGGCCTCGTATGGACAAGGCTGGGGCTCACTCACTATGAGTCGCGAGGCAGAGATTGTTTGTCGGTTGTCTAGACGATGCGGGATCGCGCCGCGGGATGGACCGAGTCCGGCCGGCGATCTGTTCCGTTGAGGTGATTTGACCCATGAAGCTGCTGGTTGTCGGTTCAGGCTATGTCGGACTGGTCTCGGGGGCCTGTTTCGCCGAACTCGGCAACGAGGTGGTGTGCATCGACCGCGACCGCGCCAAGATCGACGGCCTGCGGGCGGGCGTCGTCCCCATCTACGAGCCCGGCCTTGAGGACATGATCGCCGGCAATGTGAAAGCCGGACGCCTGCGCTTCGACACCACGATGTCCGGTCTGGACGATCAGTCGGTGGACGCGGTGTTCATCGCCGTCGGCACGCCGCCGCGCGCCGGCGACCAGGGCGCCGATCTGTCGAGCGTCTTCGCCGTGGCCGCCGAGATCGCCGAGCGCGCTTCGGGGCGCCTCATCGTCGTCACCAAATCCACCGTGCCGGTGGGAACCGGGGACGCCATCGAGAAGATCATCCGCGCCCGCGCGCCCGCCCTTGGCCTGTCGGTGGTCTCCAATCCCGAATTCCTGCGCGAAGGTGAGGCCATTGTCGACTTCATGGCCCCCGATCGGATCGTGGTCGGCGCGGAGGACGATCTGGGGCGCGAGACGTTGGAGCGCCTGTACGCCCCGCTGACGGAGCGCGGCGCGGCTTTGCTATCCATGCGCCGGCGCGGCGCGGAACTGGTGAAATACGCCTCGAACGCCTTTCTGGTCACCAAGATCTCCTTCATCAACGAGATCGCCGACCTGTGCGAGGCGGTGGACGCCGATATCGGCGAGGTCGCCCGGGGCGTGGGGATGGACCGACGCATCGGGGCCGCTTTTCTCACCGCCGGGCCGGGCTATGGCGGTTCCTGCTTTCCCAAGGATTGCGCGGCCCTGCTCGGCACCGCCCAGGATCACGCCGTCGATCTGCGCATCGTCGAAAGCGCTATCAACGCCAATCACGCCCGCAAGCGCGTCATGGCGCGGCGCGTCATCAACGCCATGGGCGGGAGCGTGCAAGGCGCGCGGATCGCCGTGCTGGGTCTGACCTTCAAGGCCAACACAGACGATATGCGCGACGCGCCGTCGATCGCCATCGTCGAAAGCCTTCGCCAAGGCGGGGCCGCCGTCAAGGTCTACGATCCCAGGGGAATGCCCCAGGCCAAGGCGCTTCTGGGCGGGGTCGAATACTGTCCCTCGGCGACGAGCTGTTGCGCGGGGGCGGACTGCATCATCCTGGCGACCGAATGGCCGGAATTTCTATCGCTCGACTTCCACGCCCTCGCCAAGGCGGCGCGCGGACGCGTCTTCGTCGATCTGCGCAACCTCATCGACGTCGAGCGGTTGCTGCAGGCGGGTTTCACCGCCCACGGCATCGGGCGCCGGTCGCGGGCGCCCGGCCTGGCGGCACTCGCCGCCGCCAACACCGAGCCGGCCAATGGCGAGAGGCTGGCCAAGCCCCGCGCGTTGGCGCTCTGAACGCCGTTCCGACCAGCCCCTCCGGTCAGTTCCGCCCCTTGGCCGCCCGCTCGTCCAGTCCGCGTTCCCAGGCCAGGGCGTGAGCGACGATCGTATCGAGGTCGTCATGGGCGGGGCGCCAGGCGAGGCGCGACAGAATCCGGCGATTGTCGGCGATCAGGGCAGCCGGATCGCCGGCCCGACGGGGCTTCATGCGCCGGGCGATCGACACGCCGGCGACCCGCTCGACGCTGTTCAGAACCTCCAACACCGAAGCGCCCCGGCCATAGCCGCAATTGAGGGTGTGGCTGAGATCAGGGGCGGCGATCAGGGCGTCCAGGGCGTGGAGATGGGCGTCGGCCAGATCGGAGACATGGATGTAGTCGCGCACCCCGGTTCCGTCGGCGGTGGGATAGTCGTCTCCGAACACATCGACCCCGTCGCGCTTGCCACACGCCGCCTCGACCGCGACCTTGATCAGATGGGTGGCGCCGAGCGTGGATTGGCCGGCTCGGCCGGCGGCATCGGCCCCGGCGACATTGAAATAGCGCAGGGCGCAGTAGTTGAAATCATGGACGGCGGCCACGTCCTTGAGCATCGCCTCGGTCATCAGTTTGGACCGGCCATAGGGACTGATCGGCGCAGTCGGCGCGTCCTCGGCCACGGTCGCCGTGTCGGCGACGCCATAGATCGCGGCCGTGGAGGAGAATACGAAATGCCTCACCCCGCCGGCCACGGCGCTGGCCAGCAGCGAGCGGCTCTTGGCGGTGTTGTTATGGTAGTATTTCAGCGGATCTTCCACCGACTCGGGAACCACCACCGACCCCGCGAAATGCATGATCGCCTCGATCTCGTATTCGGCGATCAGCCGCGCCATCAGGGCTTCATCGGCGATGTCGCCTTGGGCGAAGGGAACATCGGCGGGCACGGCCCAGCGAAAACCGCTCGACAGATCGTCGACCACCACCGCCGTTCGCCCGGCATCCCTGAGCGCCAGCGCCGCGTGGGAGCCCACATAGCCGCCGCCTCCGGTCACCAGGACGGCGCCCGCGCGGTCGCGATCGATCATGGTCTCTTTCCTCAAGGGGCCCGTGCCCACGACGCTCTAGCAGATCGTTGGGGCGCCGCCGAATGGGCCGCAAGGCGCTTTTTGCTCGCGATCGCGGGAGAAATTCTTGACACGGCGGGAGCGTGTGAGCAGGTTCGCGCCTCACCAATCAAAGAGGGGATTTTATGTCCGATACGCCCGAAGCCGTCGCCCTGCGACTGCTTGAGCTCCTGATGCAAAACGAGAAGCAGTCCGAAGATTTAAGGGACAAGGCTGTCCTCCCGGCTCGCAATTGGCTTCTCAACACCTATGCCGAGTGTCTCCAGGCCGCCTCCGGCGCGCGGCCGATGCCCGAGGTCAAGACGGCTGGGCCCGCGGCGGGAGGCCATGGCCGGCCTGTCGGAGGCCCTCCCGGTCGGCGTCCTGGCGCGGGTCGCGGCGGGGTTTCGAAAATCTGACCAACCTTCGGTCCGGCGGCGGCGGCGCGCGGTCACTGGATCGTTCGCTCATCGGGCGGGGCGGGCGGGAGGCGCGTCGTCCCGCCGGCTGGGGACGCCAAACAAATGCCTGTATGGTAAGACCGGTGACTCCTGATCGGCCACCGTGGGGGGCCACCGAGACCGTGGGGACGCCGTGAACGCCGGCGTCGATCCGGTGCTGCTCAATCTGCGCACGCCGGTGGTCGATGCCGTATGCGCCACGGTCGGCGGCCAATGGTTCGAGGCGGCGGATCTGTGGTTTGAGGTCTATCGCGATCCCCGTTTCCGCCTGCTGGCCGCGCAATGCGGCGCGGAGGCGTCGCTCTATGCCGGCCTGCTCGACCTGGCCGAATACTTCTATCTGGGCCTGGGCGATCTCGCCGCGACGCCCGACTTCGTTATCGCCTTGAAGGAGAAGAACGCCCCCATTCGCTCGGCCAGGATGGCCTACTACGGCCGGGGGCGCGATGGACACGCCAAAGGGCCGGACGCCGGGGCCGAACTGATGCGGCTGCATTTCTATCGCGAGGCGGTGAGGCGTTTTCTGGTGCTCGCCCCGGCCCAGCGCGATTCGCCGCCCACCTTGGTCATGCTGGCGCGGGCCTATGCGATGCTGGGCGCCCACGCTAGCCTGATTGCCCTTCATGAGACCCGTGGCGAGGTTCTGGAGGGCGCCGATCTGACCCCCATGGTCGAGCGGGCGCGAAGGCTGCTTGCCCGGCAGTCCGATCCGCCCATCAAGAACATGCAGCGGTTCCAGCAACAGCATCCGGCCGGCCCCCTCTTTACGACCAGCGTCGAGGACGCCGCGCCACCACCGGCGGCCGGGCCTTGATATGACCGCTTCCGCGCCCCCGGTCGCCGGCCCCGCCGAATTTCTCGAACGCCTCTCGGAATGGCTGGAGGCGCCGGCCGCCGAGCGGCCTGACGCGGCGGACTTGGTCGCTCTTCACCAGGCGCTCGTGGATTGCGACCCCGCGGTCCTGGACGACGTTATCGAAAGGGGTGTGGCAGGCGCACGGGTCAATGCGGGCGCGGCGGTCGGCCTGCTCGAAAGCGAGGCCGCCCTGGGGTTCACGCCCGGCGGCCTGAAACTGGCCGACACCCTGGCCGGACGCTTTGAAGACGATGAACGGTTCGCCGA
The DNA here is from genome assembly GCA_039936215.1 of Caulobacteraceae bacterium. Lineage (GTDB taxonomy): Bacteria > Pseudomonadota > Alphaproteobacteria > Caulobacterales > Caulobacteraceae > Acaudatibacter. Next base: position 13,491 of record JBDTIW010000323.1, read on the forward strand.
TCTGCAGTTGCGCTTCCAATTCGCGCTGGGCCGCCACCAGGCGCTGTTTCGCCTGATCGAGCGCCTGTTGGATCGCGGCCTGAAAACCGCTCAGGTGGCCTATCGGGTGGTTCGATCGATCAATCGCTCCAAGGCCGCCGATCAGACGATCGGCGAGACCCTTCGCTATCGCGCCGCCACCCAATTCCTGGACGTGGTTGAAAACTCCGCCGAACGAGACCTGTGGCTGGGACGCTACTATCGGGAAATGGCCAATACCATCGTCGGGCTTCGACATTATCTTGCCGCTTGGGAAAGCTTGCCGGACGACAATGCTTTCAAGGCGGTGGCCCTCGGTGAGGGCGCCGACCTGGCTCTGTCGGGCGATCGATGGGGACGCGACGCGCCGATTCTGCTGAGGGCTCGCGAGGCCGAGATCGGATCGACGCTACCTTGGCGCGCTCAAGCGGTGGAACGGGCGTTCGACTACGTCGGGGCCGGACATGACCTGGGCCCCCATGCCAATCTGCCCGGCACGCAGGTCTATTCGCATCTCTTTTCCATGCTCGGCACGCCCGAAATCGCCTTCGACTATTTGCTCGACGAGACTCTGCGCTCGCGTGTTCCCTATGAGCCGGTCGATTGTCTGCTGATGTTCGGAACCTCCCTGGCCGGGGGCGGCATGGAGCGCATCTTCGCCAACAGCTATCGCGCCGTGTCGGCGGCCGGCGCCTTCGAGCGTGTTCGCATGGCCCTGCTCAACTTCGCGCCGGGCGCGCCGTCGGCCTTCTATCTGGCCGAAAGCGGGGCCGCCGCCGGCGACATCACCGCCCTCTCCGGTCAGGGCGTGCCGGAGTTCCCGGTTTCCCTGCTGCCGATCGGCCTTGGGCGGCGGGTGTGGGACGCCTACCAGCTCATTCTTCGCGAACGGCCACGCATCGTTCACGCCTGGAACGACCTTCCCGGGATTGTGGCTGCCTACGCCGGCCTGCTGGCCGGCTGCCCCCGCATCTTCGTCCACTTCCACCACATGCGGGCGATCAACCTGTCCAGCGATCGCAATCTGGTCCGCTCCTATCCCTATTGCTACCGGCGCCTGCTGGAGCGGCCCGAGATCGAGCTGCTGTTTGTCGCCGACGCCAGCGCCAACGACTATGCCGACTGGTGGTCGGTGGCCCGATCAGCCAAGTTCCATCGCCTGTTCAACGGTTTCGCGGAACCCGAAGGGGGCATACCGGAACGCGCCGCGGCGCGTCGCGCGTTTGATCTGCCGCCGGACGCCCTGATCATGGGCGCCGTCTTCCGCTTTCATGCCGTGAAGCGACCGCTTCTGTGGATCGAGGCGGCGCGGGCCGTTCACCAGGCTCTCCCGAACGCTATCTTCATCATGGTCGGCGACGGCGCGCTTTGGGAAGAGGCGCGGGCGCGGGTGGCGGCCCTGGGCCTGGAGGCGGTCTTCCACTTCCCAGGCCAGGTAAAAAACGTCGCCGACTATCTCGCCTGCTTCGATCTGTTCATGCTGACCTCGTCGAGCGAGGGCTTGCCCAATTCCCTGGTCGAGGCCCAACTGGCCGGCGTACCGGTGCTCGCCACCGACGCCGGCGGCGCGCGGGAGACCTTTGTCCCGGGCGTCACCGGCCGACTGGCGCCGGACGCCAGCGCCGAAACCTTGGCCGCCGCCGCCGTGGCGTGTCTCACCGACGAGGTCTGGCGCGCCGCCGCCAGGGCGCGATCGCGCGAGCATGCTCTGCGGGTCTTCGGTATAGACGCCTATATGAAAAACCTGATGGCCGTCTACGGCAGCGCCCCCGCGCCGGAGAAGACGGGCGACTGATGGCCGGGGCGTCCTTCCTGATCATGATGCCGTGGGGGCGGGTGGGCAGCAATCTGCTGTTCAACAGCATCGGCCAGGCGGTCGGTCCGATCGCCCGCAAGCTCGCCAACGAAAACTTCAACCGTCTGCGGGACGCCGACGCCCAGCTCGCCTGGGCGCGGGAATTCTACACCACCCCGGACAATCCGCCGCTGGTCGCCTGCAAGCAGAACATTCTCTCGATCGCCGACCCTGGCAAGCTGAGCGATTTGCTGGCGGAACTCGCCGTGCCGCTCATCCGGATCCGGCGGGAGAACATTCTCAAGGTCGCCGTTTCGCAATTGCGCGCCGAGCTGTACGCCGAACAAAGCTTGGCGTTGACCGGCGTTCGTGTCTGGGGGGTGCGCAGCGGCCGTGAGCCGCTCGGCCCGGCGTCTCTGGATCCCGAGCGGTTCGTGCAGGTCGCCGTCCACGCCAGGCGGGCCGACGAGATGCTGGCCGCCTTTTCGCCAGCTACGCGAACTCTGGACATCGAGTACGGTCAGTTGCGCGAAGGCGGCGACGATGTCGCCGAGCGGGTGTGCGATTGGCTCGGGCTGGAGGTCGCCAAAAAAGCGCGGCCAGCCTTCGCCAAGGCGACGCCCGACGATCTGGCCATTGCGGTCCCCAATCTCGCCGATCTGCGCCAAGCCCTGGCCCGCTCGCCGTTGGCCGAACTGGACGCCATGTTCGACGAATAGCGGCCGGTCGATCAAGCGGGCAGGTCGAGCGCTTCGACGCACGCCCAGTCGTGGAGAACGAAACCATCCTGGGGATCGGTGTCGAGCGGCGCTCGCGAGCGCACGGCGGTGCGGGCGCCGGTGTCGCGGCCGATGCCAGGCCCGGTTTGGCGCGCCCCGATCAGCAGCCGCCCGGCCGACCTAGGCGCCGGTCGATCGAGCATCAGGTCGAGGCCGCTTGGATCCTCGTCGACGATCTCGACCCCGACGATTCGTGGCGGCGTGTCCGATTGGAGATATTCGAGGCCGTATCCGCGGCCAGGGCCCAGGTCGGAGACGTTCACCCGTGAATCGTTGGATTCCACGACGATCTCCCGCTCGTAGATCAATCGCAGGCGGCGCTCGTCGATCCAGGCCAGATCGACGACGCGCAATGGCCGCCGGCCCTGGCCGAACACATCGTCGAACACGTAGCGGCCAAATTGCCGACCGATCCGCCTCAGGCTGCGGTTGGTCACGTGGGCGAAATCGCCGGGTCCCGCCGTGGTCCAATAGACAGGCCCCACGCAGCGGCACAGAGGATCGATATCGGCCATCTTCAGTTGCCACCAAGCCACCTGGGCGGTGGTGCAGCCATCGCTTTGGCGGGAGCGGCGGTCCAGCCCGGTGGTCTGATAGGTGTGCAACAGGGCCGGTTCACGCTGGCCAGTGAGGCTGGTGATGGCCTTGTCGGCCTCGCGCCGGATGCGTCGCCAGCCCTGGGCGAACGCTTCGCCGGACGCGCCGAGTTGGGCGTCGGTCTCACCGTGGGCGGCGAGGATCGACACCACCACCAGCCGCTTCCCCTGGCCCCCAAGCAGGTCGGCGGCCTGTCCGACCTGCTCCAGCATCCGGCCGTAGACGGCGGAGCCGGGCAACAGGCCGTCGTCGGCGATCCGGCCACCGGCCAGGGTCGATCCCCCCCTGGCGGAGGAAAGCATCAACAGGGGGTGGCGCCGGCCGGTCCGCGCCAACAAGGCCCGCTCGACGACGTCGGCGCAGCCCGACAACGGCCTCTCGCGCCGCCTGTCGCCGCTCTCACGCTCATGCAGGTCGGTCAGGCGGGCGGCGGCGTGGGGTCGCGATTTTGGCGGCGCTTCCAGTTGCAGGGCAAAGCCCGGATGTTCCGGCGCCGGCGTCGCCAGGGGATCGGCGCGGTCGCGGTTGCCGCCCTGCATCCACGATTGGCCAAGCCCGACGATGCCCAGCACAACATCGTCGGCCAGCAAGGTGGCCCGATCCGGCTCGACTGACGCCATCCGTTCCAACCGTGCGACCCTGCCATCCATTGGCGACATCCCTTCCCCAATCGGGGGCTTCCTGTCCTATAGTGCGCCCACGCTGGCCGGGGCAATCTGCCCCTTAAGGAGACGTGGCGACAAAGATGGACGAGACGCGGGCGCGGCCCTTGACGCCGTTTGCGATTCCAAACCTGCGCGATGAGTGGCTGGCGGCGATCTTTGGCCGCTTCGACGAGGTCGCCTGGGCGGCCGCGCTGCCCCTGGAGGACGAACCTCATTGGGCACATCAGGCCAAGGCGCACTTCTTATTTTCCCTGCCTGAGCGGTTCGACACCGACCGCTATGGCGCCATCCAGGCCGCCCACCTCAAGTCGGAGACGGTAGGGCGGGACGGCAACCGGCTCAAATATTTCGACACGCCTACCTGGGCGGGCGGCAAGTTCGGCCAGGCCCTGCGCCTGGGCCTGCACAAGTCGCCGCCGATCCGCATCCTCGACCTGGGCGCGGGTCCCGGTCACTTCCAGTTGGTGGCCGAACATTTCGGCCACGAAACCATGGGCTTGGACATCCCCTTAAATCCGCCCTCGGCCGGCGGCGCGCGGCGGCACGTCTACGACGATCTGTGCGACTTCTTCGGCGTCCGCAAGATGGACCATCGGATCAAGGCCGGACGTCCCTTGCCTCGCCTTCCGGGGCGGTTTGACATGGTCACCTCGTTCATGACCTGCTTCTCGGCGCAAGCCGGCGCGCCGTGGACGGTCGCCGAGTGGACCTTCCTGCTTAAGGATCTTCGCGACCATGTCCTCGCCGAGGGCGGCAAGATCTATCTGAACCTGACGCCGGGAGTGTATGAGGCGGCAAGTTGGGCCTTCCTCAAGAGCGTCGGCGGCGAGGTGATCGAGAAAAGCCGCACCCTGTCGATCGCCCGGGCGGCGATCGAGGATCTTTAGTCCCGATGGTCAGTAGGACGCGATATCGGCGGTCGGATCGTCGACGGTGAAGAGGATATCCTCATCGCCGGTGAGATCCGGTTCGACGGCCTTTTCCTCCTCGGCGGGGCCTTTTTGGGCCTTGAACGCCTTCTCGAAATTGAAGCCGTCGCCGTCGTTGACCCACACCTCGGTGGTTCGGCCCAGGTAGCTGGTGCGTTCGGCTTCCTCGATCGCCGCGGCGACGGCGCTTTGGCGATCGGCATACAGACCGAGGGTTTGCGATTCCAAGGCAACGGCCCACTTGCCCTTACGGAACAGCCCGACGTCCTGCTTCACGAAATAGATGTTACTCTTCATGTGCTTCGCTTCCCGACGCTGACCGTCGCGGGTTGTTCATGATCGCTTCGTAGAGCCCTTCGCCGGCGACCGGCATGAAAGGCGGCGCGTAATGGTAAGTGTCAACCCCGCCGCCTTCAAGCGCCGCCGCCCGCCCGGCCCGCGCCACCACCGGCGTGGGGTCGTAGAAGTCGCAACCGAGCGCCGCCGCGTCCCGTTTCAAGAGATCGCGCAGAATCACGCGCTTGGCGATCTGTTCGCCGGGGTCTTCCGAGACGTTGAAGTGGGGCACGAATATCCAGCGCTTCGAGGCGTCGAAAACCACCTGGCTCAGGTCCCGCTCGAAGGTCTCGGAGGTCAAGGGAATGCTGCGCAGGGTGAAGAGGATTTCCTCGGCCGCGACGCCTGGCCGCTTGCCGTTCTGGACCATGGAGGCCATGGCCGCCCGGGCCCGCTCCGGCGACGGCGTGGCGGCCGCAAGATGGCGGTGCCAATCGAGCACGTCCAAGCCGGAACCGCGGACGAACTGTTGGGAAAAATAATCCTGGTTGAAGGTGTAGTGGCCGCACCGCAGATAGTCCAACCCCGACATCTCTACCATGAAAGTGGTGCAGCTTTCCACCAGCTTAGGAAGGCGGTCTGCCAGGATGGGAATCTTGTCCTGCCGCAGGATGTAGGGGCCGAACGGTTCGGGGATCTCCAGGCGACCGCGACAGAAGGCGATGTGCTGGGCGGCCTCTGCGGGCGTGTGGGTGAAGCTGTTGAAGGCCGACCACATGAAGACGCCGCGGCCCGAGCGCGCCACTTCCTTGAGCGGGTCGTGAACCCGGCAGCTTCCGACCACCCCGACCCGTTCGGTCGGGCCGCCCGGCCGCGTGAAGTCGATGATCAGCATCCGCCCCTTCCCCAAGCGAGGCCGCGATACGCTTCCGGCGCGCCGCTGACAACGTCAAAGCGTCAGGCTACGGGGGGCCGAGTCTGGGCGGCGACATGGCGGGCCAGATTCTCCTTGCGGCTTATCTTGCCGCTGGAGGTTTTCACCAGCCGGCCCTCGTCGAGCAATTCCACGGCCCTGGGCGTTACGTTGAACACCGAATGGACAAGGCCGATGACCTCGCGGCGGATCTCTTCATCGGACCTGGCCGGGGCGCGGGCGCGTTCGGCCATGATGACCAGAGTTTCGCTGCCGATCCTCGGATCGAACCAGGCTAGGGCCACGGCGCGCCCGGGCTTCACGCCGACCACGGCGTTTATGCGCGCCTCAACCTCATGGGCGTAAAGATTGCGGCCGTTGATAATGATCAGGTCGTCCATCCGCCCCAGGATATAGAGCCGTTCGTCGTGGACAAATCCCAGGTCGCGGGAGAAATAGACGCCGCCGCGCAGGCGCTCGGCGGTGCGCGCAGGATCGCGATTGTAGCCGGAAAACAGGAATCGCCCACTCAGACCCACCTCGCCGATGCGCCCGCTGTCGATCGTCGCGCCCGCCTCGTCATGAATGGTGAGCTCGAGGCCGTCGATGACGGCGCCGGTCTCGATGAGCTGCGCGCCATCGCCAATCTCCACGAAGGTGGGCGCGCGGCCCCGATCGAGGCTGGCCGGATCGACGGTGACGCGGGCGGGCATGGCGCGGCCCCGTGTCCCCGTCTGGGCGACCGCGAACACCGTTTCGGCCATGGCGTAACAGCATTGCAATTGGTCCGGTCGCACGCCCGACGGCGCGAACGCGGCGGCGAAACGGTCGAAGGTGGCGGCCTTGCACGGCTCCGAGCAGTTAATGAAGGCCCGCATGCCCGACAGGTCCCACTGGGCCGCCCGCCGCGCCACCGTCCCGGCCAGATGCTCGAAGGCGAAGTTGGGCAGCCAGGTCAAGGTCCCTTTGTCCTTGACGATGTGCTCGAACAGGGTGTCGGGCCGGCCGATCCAATGGAACGGATCGAGGTGAACGATCGGGGTGGCGAAATAGGCCGGCAGGATCAAACAGGCGATCAGGCCCATGTCGTGATAGAGCGGTAGCCAGGAGACGATGACGTCGTCCTCGGCCAGGGCGATCGCCGCGGCATAGCTCTCCACCTGATCGACGATGGCGCCGTAACTGAGCGCGACGCCTTTTTTCAGCCCGGTGGTGCCCGAACTGTGCTGCAGCAAAGCGATGGCGCTTTCCCCGACTGGCAGCGGTTCGAGCGGCGCGGGGGTCAGATCTTCGATCAGCAACACGGCCGCGCCTTCCAGCGACAGTCCCGCCGCCCGCATCTCGGCCAGGGTCGCCGCGTCGGTAACCACGGCGGTGGGCCGAATCTGGGCCATCAACGCCTGATGCGATTGCCAGTAGAGCGCGGTGTCCTGGCGCGGAGAGCTGCACGGCATGTAGGCCGGCGTCGCGCCGACCAGCATGGCTCCGAAGAAGGCTCCATAGAGCTGGGGCGTGTGGCGCAGGAAGATCAGCAGCTGATCGCCGCTCTTCAAACCCGCCGCGCCATAGGCGCCGGCGAAGGCGCCGCAGTCGGCCTCCAGATCGCTCCAGGTGAGTGTCGTCTCGCCGCGCTCGCCGACCTGACGGCAAAAGACGGCGTCCGGCTTCTCCCCGAAGTGACGCAGGATCGCCTGCTGATAACGGTTGGCCGTCGGGCTCATGGGGCGGTCAGGCTTCCGCGTAGATCTCGCCAAGACGGGCGATGGCCGCGTCGAGACTGAAGGTGGCGTCGGTCCAACGCACCCCGGCCTCGCCGAAGCGCCGGCGCATGGCGCCGTCGGCGGCGAGCGGGGCCATGGCGCGAGCGATGTCGGCGATCGGTCCCTCGTCGATCACCAGCCCCGTCTCGTTCTCGCGCACGGTTTCGGGAGCGCCCCCGACCCGCATGGTGGCGACCGCCACGCCCAGGGCCTGGGCTTCGATCAGCACATTGGGCAGTCCCTCGGTCACCGACGACAGGAAGAGGATGTCCATGGCGCGCATCCACGGCTCGATCGGGCTCTGGCGACCGACGAACTGGACGCTGCCGGCCAAGCCCCGCGCCGCCGCTCGCGCCTGCAGTTCGGCGCGCATGGGGCCTTCGCCGACCAGGAGGCCACGGATGCGCGGGTTTTCCTGCGCCAGGGCGAAGACCGTGTCGGCCCACAGATCAGGGCGCTTCTCAAACGAGCAGCGCATCACCCCGCCGATCACCACATCCTCGGACCCGGCCTCGAGCCGTTCGCGAATTTGGACAGTCAACTCGGGATCGGCGCGGGCCCGCAGTTCGTCGAACACGAATCCGTTGTAGAGCGTCTGAATTCGCGCCGGTTCGATGTCCAGCCAGTCGGCATAGTCCCTGGCCCCGTTGATCGAGTTGTTCATCAGGACCGTGCCGGGATAGCGCAACAGCGCCTGGTACCCCGCTTTCAGATAGGGCCGCGCCCTTTGCCGCTCGATCGGCCGGGTGCTGCGGGTGGCCAGCACGATATGGGGGACGCCGGCCAGCATGGCGGCGACGCCGCCGGCCACGACGATGGCGTCCTGCCAAAGGTGAACGGCGCGCGGTCGCCGTTCGATGATCAGCGCATAAAGGGGCAGGGCCACATTGGCGACCTCGGTGGGCAGGGCGGAGAGAAGGCTGATCTCCGGCCGCTGGCCAGCGAACCCCGCCACCAGGGCGCGCACCGCCCCCTCGCCGCGCATCTCGCCGAGGATCGACACCGCGACGCCGCTGGCCTGAACTTCCGGCAGGAAGAAGTCACGCCCGGTCAGGGGATTCATGTCCTGCGCCACCAGTTCAGGGCGCAGGGCGCCAGGCGTGGCGGCGAGGCCGCGCACGGTCAGGGCCACCTGTCGCTCCGACCCGCCGGCGGCCAGGGAGCTGGTGACGTGCAAGACCAGGGGCTCGGCCTCGTCAAAGCCCCTTCGAACCGCCGAACGGCTCATGCGATCGAAGACGGCGTCGGGAAACCGGTCGCATTCCGCGCCAGCGACCGGATGTGCATCCACATAGTGCAGCGCCCGCGCCGCTCGCGCGAAGGTCAGAGCCCCGCGCCCCGGCGCCCCCTCAAGATCGCGCAGGGCCAGCAGATGCGGCCAGGCCCGACGATAGAGGCCGCGAATTTCCCACAGCCGCGCAGCGACCAGGCGCGCCGCGCCCGACGTGGGGTCGGCGGCGACCGCCCGTTCGGCATGGTCCACGGCCTCCTCGCCCCGATCGGCGGATTCGAGGATTTCGGCCATGGCGACCAGATCGGACGCCGTGTCGGCCGGAAAGGCGGTGCGCGCCCGTTCCACGAAGGCGGCGGCCTGCCCAGGCTCGTTCAAGATCATCATGTTGGAAATCGCCGCCGTCCAGGCCGGAACGTTGGCGGGATCGACGTCGATGGCGCAAATCAGCACGGCCACCGCGTCCCAGCGCTCGCCCAGGCGGATCAGCAGATTGGCCTTTTGCCGCAGGACCCCCTGATCCGCGGGCCGCGCGGCCAGCAGGCGATCGGCGAGGGGCAAAAGTTCTCCGGGCGGGCGCTGGCGGGCTATTCCAGCCGTGAGCCGGCGCGAAAGGATGTTGGGATCGCTGGGGGCCAAGGCCTCGGCCTCGGCCAGCACCGCGTCCATGGCTTCGTAGTCGCCGAGATTGCCGAGCAGATCGGCCAGGTTGCGGCGCAGTTCGACATTCCTGGGGTGAGCGGCGAGACCCTGGCGGTATTCGACCACGGCGCCGGCGTTGTCGCCCCTGGCCGCGGCCAAGCGGGCCCTGAGTCCGCAAACCAGGGCCGTGGCGCCGGCGCGCCGCCTATGGCGAGCGAGCAAAGCGGCCGCCTCCTCCAGTCGCCCTACCGACGCGGCATGGCGGACGAGGTGGCGGGCCGCTTCCTCGTTGGCGTCGTCGATCTCGAACACCCTGCCGTAGTGGCCCGTCGCGTCGGCCGTTCGGCCGGACCCCAGGGCGATCCGGGCCCGAAACACCCGCGCCGCCTTCTTGAGAGCCTTGTCGCCGCTCTCCTCCAGGCCTCGCCACAGGCTTTCGGCCCGGTCCCAATCCCCTTCGCGATAGGCGATGGTGGCCGCGAGGCGCTCCAGGGCCGGATCGCCGGGATGCCGCGCCAGGCCGAAGTCCGCCCACTCGCTGGCCCGGGCAAAGTCCTGGCCCTGCAAAAGGATCTGGGCGACATCCACCGCGAACGTCGCCGTGTCGCCGGCGGGCGCGGCCATGAGCGCGGCGCTCAGGCTCGCCACGGCCTGCGACGAACCGTCGGCCAACAGCAGCTCCAGGCGAAGGCGCCGATAGCCCGCCCCGGTCGGCGTCTCCCCCAACAGCCGGTCCGTCAAATCCAAGGCGGCGGATGTGTCGCCCGCCCGCGCCAGCGCCCGAACCAGCGCCAGCTTGGCCGAGCGATCCGCCGGCCGAGCGTCGGCCAGCGCCTGGCGGTAGCGGATCAGATTGGTCCAGTCGCCTTTTCGGGTCGCGAACTCCGCCGCCATCTCGATCGGGGCGGTCGCCTCCGGGGCGCGGGCGACGATCTCATTGACCTGCGCCCGCACCGCGTCCGTATCGCCGTCTCGGATCGCCGCCATGATCTTGTTGAGGCGCCGATCGATCCATTCCCCTGGGCTCAGTTCGTCGTCCGCTCGCTCGTCCCGCTCGCCCACGTTCAGGCCCGACAATGTCTCGGGGCCGTCCGACAGGTGCTCAAGCTCATCCCAGCGGCCGAAGCGGCCGCCGAGGGTGGCGGCGAGACGCGCCAGGGCGGGCGTCTCTCCATGAACCGCCCGAGCCCGCCCGAGCCAATCGCGGGCCAAGTCGTATTTCTCATACTTGGCCAGGATCTTGGCGACGTCGATCTTGAAGCCGATGGTCGCGTCGCCGGGCGTATCGGCCAGCGCCTGGCAGAGTTCGGCGCCCTCCTTGGCGGCTCCGGCGGCCAGCAACACCTCCAGCCGCAGCCGGCGAAAGCCGCCACCGACTGGTTCGCGTTCAAGCAGCCGGTCCACCAGGTCGAGCGCCGCCGGCGTGGCCTTGGCAAGCGCCAACGCCAAGGCGAGTTCGGCCTTGGCGCGGTTTTCCTCGGGCCGCGCGGCGGCCAAGGCAGCCCGGTAGCGGACAAGGTTGGCCCAGTCCCGGTTCCGGGTGGCGAATTCCGCCGCCAACTCTATGGGCGCCGTGCCGTCAGGCGCCCACTCGACGATCTCGTCGATCAGGGTCCGGACGGCCCCTTCGTTATCGTCTCCGATCGCCAGGATCACCTGGTTGAGGCGCCGGGTGGTCCAGTCATCCGCGCTCAGCGCCTTGTCGGGGCGCGCCCTCTGACGGCTTGTCGCGACGCTCGCCATCAACGCGCCGTCATCCGGCCAGGCGCAAATCAGGCGCGCCGCCCATCACATTGATGTCCAGCGGCCCGTCCTCGCGGCGGTCGATGAAGGTCTGATGCCAAAGCTCAAGGCACAGCAGCCCCCATAGCCGGGTGCCGTGATCCTCCGCTTCGCTCAGGTGCTTGTCCAGCAGCGAGGCGACATAGCGCGGACTGATGAGGCCGCGCTCGCGGAAGCGTTGGCTGGTCAGGGTCTCGACCATGAAGTCACGGATCTCGAACCGCATCCAGTGCTTCACCGGCACCGAGAAGCCCTGTTTGCGGCGGTAGAGGATTTCAGGGGGCAGATAAGGCTCCATGGCCAATTTCAACAGGGCCTTGGTCTCCAGGACGCCGTCCCGCTCGAACACCCGCCGGTTCTGCGGCAGGCTGGCGGCCCAGTCGGCCAGACGATTGTCGAGGAAGGGGCTATGCCCCTGCAGCCCCACGGCCATGGTGGCGATGTCGGCCTTCACGTTCAAATCGTCGGGCAGATAGCCGCCGACCTCCACCCGCGCGGCCATGTCCATGGCGTTGTCGGGCGTCGCGCTCTCCAGGCTGAAGCCCAGTCGGTCGATGGAGGTGGTGAGCAGGTGCTCGGCCAGAGCCGGGCCATAGCCGCCTTGCTTATGCTCCTCGCGGAACGAGCCAATCCACCGCCCGTAGTGATCGCGCAGCAGGGTCGCCTCACCGGGCAAAACCGGCTCGTAGGGCAGGCGGGGCCGTACGCCGGCGCGCCAGCGCTCCACGAAGGTCTTGAAGCGAAGATAGCGGCTGTAGCCGAGAAAGATTTCGTCGCCGCCGTCGCCGGTCAGCGCCACCGTCACGTGGCGGCGAATCTCCCGCGCCAGGGCGAAGGTCGCCAGGGCCGAGGAGTCGGCGTAGGGCTCGCCGTAGTGCCAGATCAGCCTGGGCAGTTCCGACACTAGGTCGTAGCCCATCATGAAAGCGCGGTGATCGGTCTCATAGCGTTGCGCCACTTGGAGGGCGAAGGGCGTCTCGTCGAAGCCGGCGATGTCGAAGCCGACGGAAAACGTCTTCACCGGCTGGCTGGACAGGGTGGCCATGCGCGCCACCACCGCCGACGAATCGACCCCGCCTGACAGGAAGGCGCCCAAAGGCACGTCGGCCACCATCCGGCAGGCGACGGCGTCGTCCAGCCGCTCAACCAGTTCGCGCGCCAGATCCGCGTGCGATCGCGCCGCGTTGGCGGGATCGATCGCCGCCAACTCCCAGTATCGTTCCAGGCGCGCCGGCTGGCCCCGCTGGATGACCATGTAGTGGGCCGGCGGCACCTTGCGCACGCCCACGAAGGCCGATTCCTGGCCGATGCAGTAGTGATAGGTCATGTAGTCGTGGATCACCGACAGATCCACGCGCCGCTCGAACCCAGGCCAGGTGAGCATCGACTTGATTTCGGAGGCGAACAGAAAGACCGTATCGCCGACGTGATAGAAGAGCGGTTTCTTGCCGAACCGGTCGCGGGCCAGGATGAGGGTCTGTTCGATCTTGTCCCACAGGGCGAAGGCGAACATGCCGCGCAGGCGGCCGATCATCGCCTCGCCCCACACCCGCCAACCGTGCAGGAGCACCTCGGTGTCGCTGGTGGTGCGGAAGGTGCAGCCGGCCGCTTGCAGTTCGGCGCGCAGGTCCTGGAAATTGAAGATCTGTCCGTTGAAAATCACCCACAGCAACCCGTCGGCGGTGCTCATCGGCTGGGCGGCGCGCGGATTGAGATCGACGATGGCCAGCCGCCGATGGCCGAGGCCGCAGGGTCCGACCACCCGCACGCCCTCGCCATCGGGGCCACGGTGGGCGACCTGACGGATCATCGTCTCGACCCGGGCCGCCATCACCTCCGCCGAAAGGGCGCCGGTCAGATCCAGCGCGCCGGTGATACCGCACATCTTGGTTTATCCCTTCGGAAGTGAAGCGCCTTGAGACTATCCCATCGAGGCGGGTTGGTCGAAATGGGTTCTCAGGCTCTGGGCTTCAACGTGTCCCGGTTCGAGCGCCAGCACCGCGTCGGCGGCCCCTCGGCCGAGTTCGGCTTCACTCATCCGCTTGGCCAAACGCGCGATCTGAAGATTTGGCTCGACGCTGTCGGGACGGTCGGCGGCGAGGGCTTGCCAGACATCGAGCGCTTCGGCGTTGCGGCGTTCGCGCACCAGAGCGCGGCCAAGGAACAGGCGCGCGCGGCCATCCGCCGGCGCCTGTTCCAGATAGAGAAGCGCCAGATCGACGGCCTCAGGTCGGTGCTCGCCGGCGGCCTCGCTCAGAGCCTTGCCCGTTTCCTTGAGCAGGCGCCCGGCGCGCTCGTCTTGCGCCTGGGCGTCTTCGTCCAGATCGGCCAGGGCGGCCAGGCTCGCCCAGGCGGCGCGCCAGTCCCGGCGTTCGACGGCGTCCTGGTGAGCGGCCACCGCCAAGCCGCGCAATTCCTCCCGAGCGCGGGTAACGCGGGCCAGCGGCTCGCGGCTGTCGCGCGCCAACGCCTCGGCACGATTCCATGATTGCACCGCCTCGACGAGGCGCCCGCCCCGCGCGCAGGCGCCGGCGTGTTCCAGAAACAGGGCGCCCTCGGCTTCGCCGACGGCCAGGGCCTGGGTGAAAGCCTCGGCCGCTTCGCCCCAGTCGCCGGTCCGCGCCCCCGCCCGGCCGATGACCAGATAGGCGTTGCGGTGTCCCGGCTCGAAGTGGGCCAGGGCCCGCGCCCAGGCCGCCAACTCGGCGTCCGGCTCACCGCCCGCCGCGTCGATCCGCGCCCGCAGGCGACCAAGCGCCCGCCGGAGGCCGTCAGTGTAGTCCGCCACGCTCGGTTCAAGCCGGGTCAGGCGTTTGAAATTCTGGGTGGCGGCCAAGGCGTCGCCGGCCACTTCGGCTTCGTAGGCGTCGACCGTCAGCCGCGCGCGCAGTCTCAGCCGGCGATGCTCGCCCTCCTCGTCCAGCGCGCCCAGCGCCACCGCCGCGCCCACCAAGGCCGCCGCGGCATCGGCGTCGGTCCCATCGGCGGCCCGGATCAGGATCGCGCCGGCCGTCTCGGCGTCCGCTTCATGCAATTGGCGCCAGGCCGGACCGATGTCGTCGTGCAGGTTCAGGGCGATTGATGCGCCGACCTTCAGGGTCAGGCCTTCCAAATGCCCGGTGTCGCGGACCAGCACCGCCTCGCTAGCGGCCAGGGCGCCTTGGGCGTCGCCGGCGCGCGAGGCGAGGCGGGCCATCTGCAGCCAGGGCTCGGCGTCCCCTGGCGCGGTTTCGGCCAGGGCGCGCCAGCCGCCGACGATGTCCGCGTCGGGACGCGGCGACCGCGTCAGGGCCCTGAGCGCCCGGCGATGGGTGGGCCTCAGCTTCAACAGCCGGGCGGCGTAGAGCGACGCCTGCTGGTCGCGGTTCGCCTTGGCCAACAGCGCGATGAGGTCGGCCAGACGGGTGGCGTCCAGCGGCGAGGCGGCGTCCGCCGCCAGCAGACGCTCGATCGGGTCGCCTTCGCCGGCGAGGGTGGAATCGGAGGACATTGAGGGCATTCGGGCGTTGAGGCATTGGCGCGTCGCGGCGCGCCAGCGCGATCTTAGCCTAGCTGGGGGCGAATTGCTGCAACAGGATAGCCGCTTCGGTCAGATCGGGCTTCAAGCGCAGCGCCTCGCCGGCCGCGGCCGCCCCCTGCGCCTTCAGTTTCAGCCACGAACAGCACCGGGCGATCTGCAACTGGTAATGAGCGTCATCGGGCGCCAGGGCCGCCAGAGTGGTCCACACCTCCAGGGCCCGCGCGTGGCGGCGGGCCGGCATCAGCTTGCGGCCGAGGCAGAGCAGGGTTTCGGCGTGTAGGGGATCTATCAGCAGAAATTTTTCCGCCGCCTCGATGAACCCTGGATCGTCGTTTCGGAATTGGTCGCGAACGGCGACGAACATGGCCCGCTTGATGGCGGTGAACGTCGACTCGATGTCCGCCGATGGCTCGCCGACCCTGGCCGCCGCCGCATAGGCGCCCCAGGCCTCTTCCAGGCGACCGTCGCGAAAGGCGTCGCGACCGCGCCGCATGAGATGGCGGCGGGCGTTGAGGATCGATCGGGCCGCCTCGATGCGCCACTCGTTGTCGGGATCGTCGATCAGCCTAACCACCGCCTCGTTGGCCTCGATCGCCTCGGCATAGCGTTCGGCCCGCTCCAAGGCCCGGCCGAGGTTCAGCCGCACCCAGGGATCGTCCGGAACCAGTTGGGAGGCCCGGACCAGGCAGGTGGCGGATCGGGCCGGTTCGGTCACGATCGTTAGCCGGCCCAGGGCGAACCACGCCTCCGCCACCGTGGGGTCGATCGCCACCACGCGCTCGGCATGAAGCAGGATTGCCGCGCTGTCGCCCACTCTGAGCGCCTCGCGCAGGGCGGCCACCGAATCCTGGTTCATGCGCCTAAGTCCAGCGTCGGCGTCGCGCAGACTCGGGTTCGCCGTTCGCGCGGCGCGAAACAGCATGGCGGCCAGATCGTCCTCACGGGCGATTTCGGCCCGCAGGGCCTGATCCAGCCATGCCTTGGCCTGGTCGCCGGCAAACAGCCGGAGAACATCGTCATCTTCGCCGATCGCCTCGATCCGCGCCATAATGTCGGCCAGCAATTCGGCCTGTTCGGGCCGGCTCAGCGACTTCAGCAAGCCGTGCGCGCGCGCGCGATCCACTTGGTAGAGCGCCGGCAGGAGGGTTTCCAGGCCGTCGAGCCGCCGCGCCCGAAGGCGGCCCTCGATGGCCAACCGCAGACCCTCGGCGTGACCGGGCGTCCCGCGCAGGAGGACATCGGCGTAGAAGGCCTGCGTCTCCCATTCGCCGCGTCGGCCGCCGATCCGCGCCACCTGCAGGGCCGCTTCGCCATCCCTGGGGGCGACCTCGCAAAGCTGACGCCAGAAACGGTCGGCGCGGTCCCAGTCCTGGCGTTGATTGTAGATGCGGCCGGCCTGCTTGAGCGCCTCCTCGTTGGCCGGATCGGCGTCGATCACCCGCCGAGCGGTCAGCAGGCTCGCCTCGGCGGCCCCCGCCGCGTACTGGCCGCGCATCAGGAAAAGCAAGGATTTCAGGTGGGCGACGTGCTTTGGGGCGGCCAGAGCCTGGGAAAACAGCGCCACCGCGCCGGTCACGTCGCCGCCGCGGTATCTCGCCACCCCCTGAATTTCCAGCAGCATGGGGTTGGCCAGTTCGACCGGCGAATAGCCGCCCAAGGTCTCGGCAAGGGCCGCGAGATCGGCGCCAAACGCCCGCTCCCTCAATTCCGACAGCGATTGGGGATCGGCCATATCGCCGCGAAACTCCACTTAATAAGGCGCGTGAAGGCGCGCTCTTAGCACGGCGGCCAAATCGGCTGTCAATCGCACGGGCCGCTGTTCGCGCCGCCGGCGATTGAAAGGGCAAACTGGACCAGCGGCTTGGCCACCACCGGCATGAAGGCGTCGGTGTAGTGACGCCGATCCGCCTTGAGGGCAAAGCCGAAATCGGTTCGCGTCACCAGCCTGTGCGGCTCGAACACCGGCAGTTTCAAGTCGCGCGCCGCGTCCAGAACCTCCACATGGAATCCGGGCGGCCAGCTTACGGCGCGCCCGTCGGGCATGTAGGACCAGGTAAAGGTGACGATGCCGAGCGGCGCCTCCAACGACTTCGCCAGACGCTCCATTCCATCGCGTACATTGGATCTGGCTCCGCGCGCGCCCCGGAGGATTTCCGTCGTGAGTTCGCGATCGGGGGCGTCATCGGCGATCAGGGGGATGAGTTGCTCGGCGGCGCGGCGCCTCACTTCGTCATTCATGGCGACAATCCCCTTGTCGAACCACTGAGAGCAGAGGGCGCGCGCCGATAGGTCGAGACTCCTCAGTGGCGTCAGAAGGCGCAAGACGGGCGCTCTACCGAGGTGGTAGCCATCAAACTCGATCTCGATGGACGTATTGGGTTCCGCCAGAGCAACGTCGGCTTTTTCGAGCGGGCTGTTGGCCGGCGTCGGGGCCGCGGCCGATGACTTGTTGCAAAGGCCGTGGAGTTCGTCCGGGATGCGGCGATCGCCGCGATAGCAGGCGATCGCCTGCAACATTTCACCCAGCGTATAGGTGAAAAAAGGTGTCCCGCAGATCGAAAATCCACATGGCACATCGTCCCAGCTTGAATCCGGACGGGGCCGCCGCCCTACGGCGCCGCGCATGGGGGCCCGAATGTTGCAACCGCCGAAAATCAGCACCCGAGGATTCGCTCCCTCGCGGCGCGCGGGAAGCCTGGTTCGCCGCGATGGAGCGGCCGGCGCCGTCAAGTGAATCGCCCCCTTCCAAACGTCACAATCGGAACTCCGACCCAAAGGCCGAATGTGGCTCATTGCGCCGTCGGCGCTTCGGATATACCGCCTGTGGCCGATGGGAGGAAATCCATGGACCTGGACGGCGTGTGGCGGGCGATGGTCGTGGCCATTCGCGAGGAGACCGGCGATCCCG
>JBDTIW010000324.1:0-3847 GCA_039936215.1 Caulobacteraceae bacterium
GGATAGGGCCGCGCCTTCTCCTCGCGGGTGTGCGGCGCGTGGTCGGAGCCCATGACATCGGCGACGCCCATGGCGATGCCGCGCCACAGCGCCGCCTGGTGTTCCGCCTCGCGGATCGGCGGGTTCATCTGGGCGAAGCCCTTCAGCCGCTCATAGGCCTCCGGCGCGGTCAAGGTGAGATGCTGGGGGGTGAGCTCGACGCTCGCCACATCCTTGTGGTCGGCCAGAAAGGCGATCTCCTGCGCCGTGGTGACATGGAGGACGTGGATGCGCTTGCCCAGGCCTTTGGCCAGGGCGACCAGGCGCCTCGTGGAGAGGATCGCCGATTCGGCGTCGCGCACCTCCACGTGGCTCGTCCAGTCGCCCTCGCGGGCGAGGGAGCGCCGCTCGGCCAAGCGGTATTCGTCCTCCGAATGGAAGGCGGCCCGGCGGTTGATGTTACGCAGGATCGCCGCCACCCCCTCGTCGTCGGGCACCAGGAGGGTGCCGGTGGAGGCGCCCATGAACACCTTGACCCCGCAGCAGCCGGGCAGCCGCTCCAGCTCGCCCAGAAAGGCGGCGTTCTCGTGCGTGCCGCCGACATAGAAGGCGTGGTCGCAGTGCATCCGACCCTTGGCGCGGGCCAGCTTGTCGGCCAGGGCCTGCGCGTCGGTGGTGGTCGGCTGGGTGTTGGGCATTTCGAACACGGTGGTGACTCCGCCGAGGACGGCGGACCGCGATCCCGTTTCCAGATCCTCCTTCCACTCCAGGCCGGGCTCGCGGAAATGCACCTGGCTGTCGATCACCCCCGGCAGCACGGTGAGGCCGCTGGCGTCGAACACCTCCCCGGCCGAGGCGGTCGCCAGATCGCCAACGGCGGCGAACTTCCCGTCCCGGATGCCGATATCGGCCATGCTCCGGCCGGCGTGGTTCACCACCTCGCCGCCGCGCACGATCAGGTCGAAGGTCTTGGGCATGGACGCTCTCCATTTTCTGTCTCGGCAATCAGCCGCACGGCGCCGGCCAGCACCGCCGACACTTGCAACTCCATCATATGGCAGATCGCCTGATCGAGGTCAGGATCGAGCGCCTTGAATTCCTCGAAGCTCCGCGCGCCGCGCACCGTGCGCGCCAGGGGGCCCCAGGGCGCGTAGAGCCTCTCGTCGGAGGGACCGAACAGGCCGAGCGTCGGGGCGCCGGCCGCCGCCGCCAGATGCATCAGGCCCGAATCGCCGCCGATGAACAGCCGCGCCCGCTTCAGAGCCGCGAAGCAGACCAGCAAATCCTCGCGCCCCACCAGATCGATGCAGCGCGACTGGGGAACGGCCGCCTTGACCGGAGCGGCGGCGGCCCGGTCGTCCGGCCCGCCCACCACCATCAGCCGGCCGCCCACCAGGGGGCCGTTCGGCCCCAAGAGCCCGCGCGCCGTCATGGCGAAGCGTTCGGCCGGCCAGGTCTTGCCGATCCAGTGGGCGGCCGGGGCGATGGCCAGGATCGGCCCGGCGCCGGCGGTGAGGGCGTCGGCGCGCGCCTCGATGTCCGGGTCGGTGTAGAGGAGCGGCGGGGGTGGCGTCGCTTCGAGCTTCAGCAGCCGCGCCGCCTCGACCACCTTGTGGACCGGCGGCCCACCCGCCTTGTGCACCGCCCGCCGCGTCGGGCGTAGAAGGCGCGCCAGGGGCGAGCCGCGCAGGTCGGCGACCAGGCCCCAATGGCGGCCGCGCACCTGACGCCACAGGTCGAACCAGTGGGCGCCGGCGGCCCGTTTCTCCATCACGATGGTCGCCTCCAGGCCGGGCGTCTTCGCATAGAGTGGCGCGGTGAGGGCGCTGGCCACGATGGTGAAACGGGCGGCGGGGATCTCCACGGCCAGGGTCGCGATCAGGCCCGACGACAGCACCGCATCGCCGATCCGGCTGGGGGCGATATAGAGGATCGGGAAGGGCTTGGCCGCCATGCTGGACCTTCTATAGGGCGCGGCCCCCTGGCGCTCCAGCCCGGCAGGGATCACATGGGAGGCATGACCAATCCCCCCTTTGTGGCGGAACTGCGAAGCCGCGCCGCCGTGGCGCTCGGCGGTCCCGATTGGCGCGGTTTCCTCCAGGGCCTGATCACCCAGGACGTGGAGACGCTGAGCGAAGGTGAGGCGCGCTTCGCCGGCCTCCTCACCCCCCAAGGCCGCCTGCTCTTCGACCTTTTCGTTGTCGGCCAGGATGATGGCTGCCTCATCGACTGCGCCGCCGACCGCCGCGACACCCTGATCCAGCGCCTCTCGATGTACCGCCTGCGCGCCAAGGTGGAGATCGCGCCCTCGCCACTCGGGGTAGAGGCGCTTTGGGGAACCGAAGCGGCGCCCCCTGGGTGGGCGGCCGACCCTCGCCTCCCGGCCTTGGGCTTTCGCGGCTATGGGGCGCCGTCCCCCGATGACGCGGGCCGCGCCGACGAAGCCGCCTACGACGCCCACCGCCTCGCCCTCGGCGTGCCCGGCTCCGCCGATTGGGGCTTGGAAACCACCTATCCCATCGAGGCCAATTTCGATCTCCTGAACGGCATCGACTTCAGGAAGGGTTGCTTCGTCGGCCAGGAAATCACCTCACGCATGAAGCGTCGCGGGGCGGTGAAGAGCCGCATGGTCCCCATCGCCTTCGCGGGCGCGGCGCCCGCGCACGGGAGCGAACTCCTGGCCGGAACCTTGCGCGCCGGCGTGGCCCTGTCGGGTGGGCAAGGCGCGGCCATGGCCCTCTTGCGGCTCGACCGCCAGGAAGCCGGGCCACTGACGATGGCCGACGGGCGGCCTTGGCGCGCGGTGTGGCCGGACTGGCTGAGCACCGTAGCGCGGGCTTCCAGCCCATAGGCGCCAATTCAAGCGATCCGCCCCTCGTACCGCCGGCTTCCAGCCGGCTCTTCATGTCGGCGGCGAAGAGCCGGCTGGAAGCCCGCGCTACGAGTCCGCAAACCATGGTGACGGGAGCAACATGGCGGCGGGGTGGTTTTGAAGTAACCCTCGGAGTTATCGGCGCGCCACGATGAACAGGCGCGGAAAACGCAGCAGGACCTTGCCGTTCGCCGCCGGCGGATAGGCCGCCACGATCGCGGCCTGATAAGCGGACAGAAAGGCTTCGCGCTCGGCCTCCGTCAACGGATCGATGAACGGCCGAAGGCCGGTGCCGCGCACGAAGTCCACCACCGCGCCGGCGTCGGCCAAGACGTGGTTGTAGATCGTGTGCCAGATGTCGATGGCCTGGGCGTGCGGCGTCAGGGCGTCGTAGTAGGCGCGGGGCGGCGGCAAGCGATCGCGCGCGGCGTCCCGCAAGCGCGCCGCCCAGGGCCCGTCCTCGGCCACCGCCTTCATCAGGCTATGGGTCGCCTCAGCCAGATTGTCCGGCATCTGCACGGCCAGGACGGCGCCCGGAGCCAGGGCCTTCAGCACCCGCCCGAGCTGTTCGAGATGGTCCGCCACCCATTGGTAGGTGGCGTTGGCGAACACCAGATCGATGTCCGGTTCGGGCGTCCACATGTTCGCGTCGGCCGCCTCGAAGCGCAGATTCGGCGCCCGCCGGCGCGCCGCCCCGATCATGGCCGGCGAATTGTCGAGGCCGACGATATCGGCGTGGGGAAACCGCGCGGCGAGCAATTCGGTGGAGTTGCCGGGCCCGCAGCCGACATCGACGATCTTTCGCGGCGCTTCCAGATTGATCTGGGCCAGGAGGTCGCGGGCGGCGCGCGTCCGCTCGTCCTCGAACTTCAGATAGGTCGCCGGCGACCAGTCAGCCATCACGCCCCCGAACGGGGCCTTGGCGCGCCGGGAGCGGCCGCGATGTTGACGGTGCGCGAATGGGACTCGCGCGACGCGATTTTGCAAGTTGCCGCA
>JBDTIW010000325.1:0-3502 GCA_039936215.1 Caulobacteraceae bacterium
ATACACCCGCGAGCAGTATTCGCAGGTGACCGTGATGCGGCCGTTCGCCTCCACCATTTCGGCCCGTTCCTCAGGTGGAAATGAGCCCAGCATGGCCGCCACCCGTTCTTCCGAGCAGCGGCAGAAACCGCTGAGGGCCAGGGGTTTGAACAGGCGCACCCCGTCTTCGTGGAACAGGCGCCACAGCAGGGTCTCGGCGGACAGGGTCGGGTCGATCAGTTCGTCCTCGCCGACCGTCTCGATGAGAGCCTGGACGCGCGTCCAGGCGTCGGCGGTGGATCCGCGCGCCTCGTCCTCGGCGATGTTCTGGATCAGGAGGCCGCCGGCGCGCCAGCGGGGACCTTCGCCGACGGCGGCCTGGCCGACCGCCAGGCGCACCCTGGTGGGGGTCTGTTCGGACTGGGCGAAATAGGTCTCGGCGCACAGGGCCAAGGTCTCGCCCTCGATAGGGGTGACGCCCTGATAGCGTTCGGTGTCCGGCCCCTGGTCGATGGTCATCACGAAGGCGCCTTCGCCCAGCAGCGCCCCCGCCCCCGGCCGCGTGGCCTTCGCCGACAGGGCCGCGACCCGCTCGGCGTCGAACCGGCAGTAGCCGCGCAGGGAGCCCGCGGTGTCGTAGTCGGCCACCACATAGGCGACCGGCCCCGCGCCCTGGGCCTGGACGATCAGCCGGCCCTCGAACTTCAGGCTGGCGCCCACCAGGGCGGCCAGGGCGCAAGCCTCGCCCAGCAGATTGGCCACCGCCGGCGGATAGGCGTGGCGCCCCAACACCTCGTCCACGGCGCCGCCCAGGCGCACGATACGCCCGCGCACCGGCTGGCCCTCGATCGCGAAGGCGGTGACGAAATCATCGGCGGGAAAGGTGGACACGGCGGAAATATAGGAAGCGGGCGCGAGGTTTCACCCCGGCGCGCTCCGCGATCGGATCAGGCGGCGGCCTTGGCGCGCGCCGCCTCGCAGGTCCGCTCCAGCTTGTCTATGGCCTCGCGCGCTTCCTCGGCGGTGATGGTCAGCGGCGGCAGCAGGCGCACGCAGTTGTCGCCGCCCCCGGCCATGAGCAGGCGCTCGCCCCGCGCCAGGGCCATGAAGTCGCGATTGTCCACGATCAGCTTGACGCCGATCAGCAGGCCCTTGCCGCGCACATCGGCGATCACGTCGGGAAAGCGGTCTTGGAGGCCCTTCAATCCTTGGGTCAAATAGCCGGCGATGTCGCGCACGTGTTGGAGCGTTTCGGGTTTGTCGATCTCCTCGAACGCCGCCAGGGCCACGGCCATGGCGAGGGGATTGCCGCCGTAGGTCGAGCCGTGCGAGCCGACGCTCATCCCGCTCGCCGCCCGAGCCGTGGCCAGGCACGCTCCCACCGGAAAGCCGCCGCCCAGCGCCTTGGCCACGCACAGGATGTCGGGCGCCGCGTCGGCCGCCCATTCATGGGCGAACAGCTTGCCGGTGCGCCCCAGGCCGCACTGGATCTCGTCATAAATCAGCAGAACCCCGCGCGCGTCGCACAGGGCGCGCAGGGCTGTGAGATCGGTCTCTGGCCACGCCCGCGCCCCGCCCTCGCCCTGCACCGGTTCGAGGATCACCGCCGCCGTGGTCGGACCCATGGCGGCCTTGAGGGCGTCCATGTCGCCGAACGGCGCCTTGAGGTAGCCGGGCAGGGGCGGGCCGAAGCCCTCGGTGTAGCGCGGGTTGCCGGCCGCGAACACGGCGGCGTAGCTGCGCCCATGGAAAGCGCCCTCGAAGCCGATGATGTCGATGCGCTCGGGGTTGCCGCTCGCCCAGTGATATTTGCGGGCCATCTTCAGGGCGCATTCCACCGCCTCGGTCCCCGAATTGGTGAAGAACACCACATCGGCGAAGGTGGCCGCGGTGAGCTTCGCCGCCAGCGCCTCCTGGCCCGGAATGCGGAAGATGTTGGAAACGTGCCAGAGTTTGTCGGCCTGGTCCTGCAAAGCCTGAACCAGCTTGGGGTGGGCGTGGCCAAGGCCGGTGGTGGCGATGCCGGCCAGGCAGTCCAGATAGGCCTCGCCCCGCGCGGTATAGAGCCGCGCCCCTTCGCCCCGCTCGAACGCCAGGGGCGCGCGATTGTAGACGCCGAGCAGATGGTCGGCGGGAATGTCGGGCGGATCGGCTTGTGTCAACGCGTCAGGTCTTCATCTTGTAGCCGGTGGCGAACATCCACAGGCAGCCCAGAGCCAAGAGCAGGGTGAGGGCGGCGGTCATGGCCACGCCGACGATGAGCGATCCGTCCATGTGGCCGATGAAGCCATAGCGGAAGCCGGAGATCAGATAGAAGAACGGGTTGTAGTGCGAGGCGGCGCGGAAGGGCTCGGGCAGGCGTGAGACCAGATAGAAGGTCCCCGACAGGAAGGTCATCGGCATGATGATGAAATTGCCCACCGCCGCGATGTGGTCGAACTTCTCCGACCAGATGGCGGCCATCAGGCCCAGCATACCCATGATCGCCGCCGCGCCCAGGCCGAAGTAGACGATCGCCCACCAATGGGCGATGCCCAGGCGGGCGAAGGGCAGCACCGCCAGCGCCGTCACCGCCCCCACCGCCACGCCGCGCGTCGCCGCGCCCAGAGTGAAGCCGGCCACCTGTTCGGCCGGCGACAGGGGCGGGGTGAGGAAATCGCCGATCAGGCCGTTCATCTTGGCCTGCAGCAGGCTGGAGGAGGAGTTGGAAAAGGCGTTGCCGAGAATCTGCATCATGATCAGGCCCGGGGCGACGAAGGTGGCGAAATTGACCCCCTCGATGGGCGGCGCCGCGCCGCGCACGGCCACCACGAACACCAGCATATAGAGCAGGGCCGTCACCACCGGCGCGGCCAGGGTCTGGGTCCCGACCTTCCAGAACCGGCGGACCTCGCGCAGGTAGAGGGTCCAAAAGCCGATCCAATTGACCCCGTGATAGTCCCGCGGCAGGGGCGGGATCACGTGCGACGCGGCGGCCATGTCCTTCATGGCCCCCATGTGCCCCCGAGCGCCCTGGATCGCAAGTCGCCGAACTTGGGCACAATATGTTGATCCCTGTGGACGGATGAATGGCGCCTATTGTGTCTCATGTCGGCAGGTCTACGATATCTTGTGGTTGACCCCTCGGGGGCGGACCAGCGGACACAACATCTGGGCCGGCGCGTCAAGGCGCGAGGGGCGGCCTTCCGGAGCGAAACGACAAAGGGGTTCTGATCATGGGTTGGACCGACGAACGCGTTGAAATTCTGAAGAAACTCTGGCTGGACGGCCATTCGGCCAGCCAGATCGCCAAGCAGCTTGGGGGGGTGACGCGCAACGCCGTCATCGGCAAGGTTCATCGCCTGGGCCTTTCCGGCCGCGCGACGCCCTCACAGCCGGCCAGACCGGCCTTCAAGGCGCCGCGTCCGGCCCGCCCCCTGGTTTCCAGCCCGCCGATGGCGCGCCGCGTCGCCGAACATCACGCGTCGGCGGTTCCGGCCGTCCGGCCGGCGCCCTATGTGGAGGAGCGCGGCACGGCCACCGT
>JBDTIW010000326.1:0-8972 GCA_039936215.1 Caulobacteraceae bacterium
TCTCCACCCCGCCGGCCAGGGTGGGGCGGACGGCGATCTCGACCCGCTCGCCGTGGGCGGCGGCGTTCATCACCAGATTGGCCAGGGCGCGCTTGAGGGCGATGGGCCGCACGACGAAGGTGAGGCCCGGCGCGACATCGATGGCGACCTTGGCCCCGGCGCGGACGGCGCCGGCGCTGACTTCCTCGATCAGGGCGCGCGGATCGACCCGCTCGGCGCGCTCGCCCCCCTCGCCGGCGGCGAAGGCGAGGTATTCGTCGATCATGTGCTCCATTTCGGCCAGGTCGCTCTTCATGGCCTCGATGCGGGCGCCCGGCGCGGCCAGGGCCAGTTCGAGCTTCAGCCGGGTCAAGGGGGTGCGCAGGTCGTGGCTCACCGAGGCCAAAAGGGCGGTGCGCTGTTCGACATGGCGGTGGATGCGCGCCTTCATGGCCAAAAAGGCGCGGGCGGCGGCCCTCACCTCGCGCGCGCCGTGCGGACGAAAGCCGATCTCGGCCCCCTTGCCGAACGCCTCGGCCGCCTCGGCCAGACGCTCGATGGCCCGCACCTGGTTGCGGATGAAAGCGATGGCGACGGCGGTGAGCAGCAGGGTGGCGACGGCCAGCCACAGGATGAAGACGTTGCCGCGAGTGGCGAACACCCTATCCTTCGGCGCGATGATGCGCAGGACGCCACCGCGCACCCTGACCCTTATATCCACGTAGGCCGGATAGCGGGCGGTATCGAACCAGAACGGCGCGTCGAGGCGCTCGGCCAAGGCCCGGTTCAGGCCGCGGTCGACGGCGACGAACAGGATGGGCCGGCGGCCACGCGGCAGGACGCCGCCGTCCTGGAAGGCGAGGGAAAGATCGAGGGTGCGCTGGGCGCGGTCCTCCAGGCGGGCCAGATTGGCGCCGCGGGGATCCTCGGCGTAGCTCTGGGCGAGCCAGGCGACATCGCCGGCCAGACCCTCGGAAAGATGGGCGTTCACGCTCTGCCAATGGGCGTCAAAGAAGACCCAGGTGACGGCGATCTGCATGATGGCGATGGGAAGGACGATGATCAGCAGGCTGCGGCCGAACAGGGAGGTCGGCAGGCGCCGCTTGATCGTCCGCCACAGCGGCGCGGACCAGGATCTGGGCGCGAGGCGCATCAGTCGGGGGCGAGCATGTAGCCCACCCCGCGCACCGTGCGCAGATAGCGCGGATTGGCCGGATCGGGCTCGATCTTGCGGCGCAGGCGGGTGACCTGGATATCCACCGCCCGCCCGCCGGCGTCGCCGCCGTCGGCGGCCAGGAGCAGGCGCCCCACCGCCGCATGGGCGGAAAGGGCGAGCTGGCGCATCAGCCGCGCCTCGGCCCCGGTGAGGCGGACCGGCTCGTCGTCGCGATAGAGCTCGCCCCGCCCGACGTCGAAGCTGCAATGGCCGAGCTGGACGCGCCCGGCGGCCGGCGGCGGGGCCACCCGGCGCAGGATGGCCTCGATGCGCAACACCAGTTCGCGCGGCTCGAAGGGCTTGGCGAGATAGTCGTCGGCCCCCAGGGTCAGGCCCTCGATGCGCTCGTCGGCCTGGCCGCGGGCGGTGAGGATCAGGACCGGCGTGGCGCCGAGGGGTCCCGCTCGCTCGCGCAGCCAGCGGGTGAGGGATAGGCCGTCCTCGCCGGGCATCATCACATCGACCACCAGCAGATCGAAATCCAAGGTCTCCAGCAGGCGGCGGGCGGCGGCGGCGCCGGCGGCGGCGGTGACCCGAAAGCCGGCCCGGGTCAAATACTGCTTGAGTAGGTCGCGGATGCGGTCGTCGTCGTCCACCACCAGCAGGTGCCGCTCAGCGGGATCGGCCGTCATCGCCATGGCCGCGACTGTATCCGTCGGCGGACGATGCACAAAGGGGGCGTTGACGGGCGGCCGGGGCCGGGGTCTAAGAGGGACTTCCTCCGCGAGGTGATTTTTGCCCATGCCACTGGTTCCCTACGATGATCGTGACGGCTGGATATGGATGGATGGAGAGTTCGTCCCCTGGCGCGAGGCAAGGGTGCATGTATTGACCCATGGCCTTCACTACGCCTCGGCCGTGTTCGAGGGCGAGCGGATGTACGGCGGAACGATCTTCAGGCTGGCGCAGCACTCCGCCCGCCTGATCCAGTCCGGACAGATCCTCGATTTCGAGATCCCGTTTTCGCAGGGCCAGATCGAGGCGGCGAGCATCGAGGTGTGCGCGCGCAACACCCTGACCGACTGCTACATCCGCCCCATCGCTTGGCGCGGCGCCGAGACCATCGGGGTGGCGGCCCACAATTCCAAAATCCACCTCGCCATCGCCTGCTGGGAATGGCCGAGCTATTTCAATCCCGAGCAGAAGGCCAAGGGCATAGCGATGACCTGGGGCAAGTACCGCCGCCCCTCGCCGGACACCGCTCCCACCGCCTCCAAGGCGGCCGGCCTCTACATGATCTGCACCCTTTCGAAACACGCCGCCGAAGCGGCCGGCTTCGCCGACGCCATGATGCTCGATTGGCGCGGCTATGTGGCCGAGGCGACCGGGGCCAATGTGTTCTTCGTCAAGGACGGCGCCCTGCACACCCCCATTCCCGACTGCTTTCTGGACGGCATCACCCGCCGCGCGGTAATGGCTCTGGCGGCGGCCAAGGGCTTCGATGTGATCGAACGGCACATCCTGCCCGAAGAACTGGCCGGCTTTTCCGAATGCTTCATCGTCGGCACGGCGGCGGAGGTGACCCCGGTCGCCCGCGTCGGCGACCACGTCTTCACGCCGGGCAATATCTCCTTGGCCCTGATGGACGACTACGCGCGGCTGGTAAGGGGAAACTCCGCCCTCCGCTGATGGGGAGGGACAGATGGCGAAGCCGTCAGGGTGGGGAGCGCTGAAGCTTCCCGTGCCCGGGATTGGCGGTGTTCAGAAACCCGCGTCCCGATGGATTTCGGCGGCTTCACCGCTCCCCACCCGTCTGCTCGCAAGAGCTCGCATCCACCCACTCCATAGGGGGAGGGAAGGCCGGTGGCCTTGGCCCTGTTGGTCATCTCAACCCTTGCGCTGGTTCATCGCCCAGATGACGCCGAACGGGTCGCGCGGAGTTCCCCAACGGTCGCCCAGAACACCTCGGCCACGCGGAACTATGCCCGCCGCCGACAGGACGGTGCAAAACAGCACGTCGCATTGACGGCGCGACGAACGGACGTAAAGGGATTCCAGTGGGGATTAACAAGAGCGCCAGAACAATATAGGAACATATGCCTTGGCGGCTTCCCGGGACGCGCGGGGTCGCGCATCCTCGCCGAAGCGATTCGTTTCGGCTGCGGTCAGGAGATTCGAAGATTGAAGGTCGCCGGATTGTTCGCGGGCATCGGGGGGCTCGAAGTCGGGCTGGCGGCGGCCGGGCACGAGGCCGTAGTGCTATGCGAAATCTCGCCGCCGGCGCGCGCCGTCCTCGCGGCCCGGTTTCCCGGAGTGCCTTGCCAGCGTGATATCCGCGCCATCGACACCTTGCCGGACCGCGTGGACCTATTGGTGGCCGGCTTCCCCTGCCAGGACCTGAGCCAGGCCGGCTTGACGGCCGGGATTACGGGAGAGCGATCCGGCCTGGTCGGCGAGATTTTCCGCTTGCTGGATGCGCGGCCCGCGCCATGGGTGGTGCTGGAGAACGTCTCCTTCATGCTGCATCTGGATGGCGGCAAGGCGTTGGCGACTCTGGTGGACGCCTTCGAAGCGCGCGGCTACCGGTGGGCCTACCGCGTGGTGAACACCCTGGCCTTCCTGCCGCAACGCCGAGAGAGGGTGCTGTTGGTCGCCACCCGAACGAACGCCGATCCCGCCGACGTCGTCCTGGTCGATGAAGCCGAGTCCCCGGCCACCGAAACCTCGCTCGCCACCGACGCCCATGGCTTCTATTGGACCGAAGGTGTTCGCGGCCTCGGCTGGGCGTGCAACGCCGTGCCGACGCTGAAGAACGGCTCGACCATCGGCATTGCCTCGCCGCCAGCGATCATGCTCCCCGACGGAGAGGTGATTACTCCCGATATTCGCGACGCCGAACGCCTGCAGGGCTTCCCGGTCGATTGGACACTGCCCGCCGCCGACGTCGCCCGCGCTTCAAGCCGCTGGTCGCTTGTCGGCAACGCGGTCTCCACCCCGGTCGCCGCCTGGCTCGGTGAAAGACTCGCCAACCCCGGCCGATACGAGGCCGGCCGCGACCGCGCTCCGATCGGCGCTGGGCGTTGGCCCAGGGCGGCGCGGTTCGACGGAAGGGAGCGCAAGGCCGTCGAGATCGGAGCGTTTCCTGTCTGGCGCGCCCGCCCAGCTTTGGCGACGTTCCTGCTCTACCCTGGCAAACCCTTGTCGGCCCGCGCGACCGCCGGATTCCTCGCCCGCACCGAGCGCGGCGCCCTGCGCTTCGTCCCCGGCTTCCAGGATCGCCTGCGGGCGCATCTGAACGTCATGCGGAGGGACGGCGTCCCGCCTTTGGACTTCGCGGCCGTGGCGGCGGAGTGAGGGCCCTTCTCTTGGACGCGGGCGCGGATCGCGGCGGCCACGCTCCTAAAGGTCCTTGAACCGCGTCGCATAGATCTGCCGAAGCCGGTCGATCATTGAAGCGTAGTGATAGATGTCGCCCGGCCGCGGGGCCGGCGGAGCGCTCACCAGCTTCACCGGGCCGCCGTCATTGGCGCAGTCGATCACCATGATCGCGAGGGCGTCATAGCCGGTGTCGCCGGTCCTGGCGCGACGGGGCAATTGGCGAATCTTGTCCACGGCCAGGGAGGCGTCGCGCGGCTGGGCGTGCGTGCTCCACTGCGGATCGTTGGCGCGGTTCTTCTTGTTGAGATCGGGGCTCAGGTACCGTCCGGCGATATTCACCATGGCGAACCCGGCGGCGATAGCCTGATCGTTCGCGCCATGCACGGTCAGATGCGAGGAATTGAGTTCGTCGTAGAGCCTGGGTAGCGCCCGCTGGTGCGCGGTCATGCAGGCCTTGGCCTCCAGCGCCATCAGCACCGCGCCCACCGGCGCGCGGATCAGCGGCGGCAAGGCCTCAAGTTCCGCTCTTTCCTCGGCGGAGAGGTCGATGTCGTAGCCCTTCGCCATCGACCCGAGCGTCTGGGCGGGCGCTTTTCCACCCGCGCCGGACGGCGTGCAGAGCACCAGATCGAGGTTCTTTTTCCGGTCATGCACAAAGTCGCGCATCTCGTGGTTGATCCCGAAACGCACCACACCGTTCGTCACGTGCCGCCTCAGCAACGGGCTCGCGCGCATAAGGTCGAAGACGATACCCCAGCAAGCCACCTTGGAATGATGGTCGCTGCGCGAATGATACTGCCAGCGATTGCCGTAGCGGTCCTCACGGGTGACCTTGCCGAGCGTGTGGACAAGAATGTCGGGGCCGTACATCGGAGTTCCGAATCGGGAGCTTTGATTGTCGGTCCTATTTGGTATGGCCGACCAGCGCGCGAGTCGATGTCTATGAGCCCTCAGCACGGCGCCATGCCCTTCTCGGCCAGCTCGTCGAGCGCGCTTTGGGTCTTGGCGAGATACTCCAGGCCCATGCCGCACAGCACGTTGGGGGCCTTGGTGAACTGGATGTCGCCGCACCCGCCGTCTCACGCAGCGCCAGTTATCGCAATGGCGCCGTTTGTCACCGGACCGCACGAGTTTGTCATCGCCATGCAAGCGTTTGTCACCGCAATGCACCGGAGTGCATCGCCGCGATGCACCCCAAGGCCGCCGGCGCCACCTCGATTTTTCCTTGGCTCGCTTGGTAAATCGCCTCTTGACATTTAGCACCGTAGATTGCAAAATGCAAGTCGCAAAATTCATTTATGCAGGCGCCGGCGAGGCGGCGCGAAACCCTCCCCACCAACCTTAACGCGAATTATCTATTCCCCGACGATCGGGGCCGCCACAAGCGTGCCCTCCGCCTTCCCCTTGGCCCGTCCGCCGCTCCGGAGCCTCCCGCGTGATCGCCCTCATCGCCGCCGCCTCTCTGCTGGGCGCCTCGTTCGATCTGCCGACCGTGCCGGCCCTGCCGCCGATCGTCCGCGTTCCGCAGGTGACCTATGTGGACCGCTTTGGCGCGGTGCTGGGAGTACGCGGCGGGGCCTATGGGCCCGCGGTCAATCTGGCCACGCTGCCGCCCTACGTGCCGGCGGCCTTCGTGGCCATCGAGGACCGGCGGTTCTATGAGCATGCCGGCTTCGACGCCCTGGGGATCGCGCGGGCCATCGTCACCGATCTGGGCCAGGGGCGCGCCAGCCAGGGCGCCTCGACCATCACCCAGCAACTGGCCCGCAACCTCTTCCTCAACGCGAACCGCACGATGGAGCGCAAGGCCGTGGAGCTGGTCTATGCGGTTGAACTCGAGCAGGCCTACAGCAAGCGCCAGATCCTCGGCTTGTATCTGAGCCGCATCTATTTCGGCTCGGGCGCCTATGGGATCGAAGCGGCGGCGCGGCGGTATTTCAACAAGCCGGCGGCGCGCCTTACTCTGAAAGAGGCGGCGATGCTGGCCGCCATTCCCAAGTCGCCGACCGCCTACGATCCGGCCGAGCAGCCGGCGGCCTCGGCCCAGCGCGCCGCTCTGGTGTTGGACGCCATGGTCGAGACCGGGGCGATCACGACAGCCGAGCGGGCTCGGGCGCTGGCGGCGTCGCCAAGGGTGTGGAAGCAGGCGCCGGCCGCGCCGGCGCAATACTTCGTCGATTGGCTGGAGGGCCAGACGCGAGCCCTGGTCGGAGCGCGCAAGGAGGATCTGGTGGTCGACACTACCCTCGATCTCCCCGCCGAGATGGCCGCCGGCGAGGCCGCCCAGGCCACCGTGGCGCGCTGGCGCGGGGCCCAGGTCAGACAGGCGGCCCTGGTGTCGGTGGATGGGGAAGGGCGGGTCAGGGCGCTGATCGGCGGCGCCGACTACGCCGCCAGTCCCTTCGACCGCGCCGTGGCCGCCCACCGCCAGGCCGGATCGGCGTGGAAGCCGTTCGTCTATCTGGCAGCCATGGAAGCGGGACGGACCCCCGACACAATGGCGGTGGATGAGCCGGTGACCATCGACGGCTGGTCGCCGCGCGACTTCGAGGCCGGCTACCTGGGCCAGATCACCCTGGAGCAGGCCCTGACCCACTCCATCAACACCGTGGCGGCGCGACTGGCCGACGAGGTGGGACGCCCGCAGGTGGCGGCGGCGGCCCGGCGGCTGGGCATCGTCTCGCCGATCAACATCGAGCCGGCCATGGCGCTGGGGACCACGTTGGTGACGCCGCTGGAGATGGCCCAGGCCTATGACGCCTTCGCCAACGGAGGCTATCGGGTGAGCGCCTATGGACTGGAGAAGATACGCACGGCGGGCGGCACGGTGCTCTGGCGCCGCAAGCCAGAGGCCCCGGCGCCGGTCATCGCCAACCCGCCACTCGGCGAAATGGACCGGATGCTAAGGACGGTGATCGTCTCGGGAACAGGGACGGGGGCGGCCATCCCCGGCCACGACCTGGCCGGCAAGACCGGCACCACGTCGGATTTCAAGGACGCCTGGTTCTGCGGCTTCACCGGCGGGCTGACCACCGTGGTGTGGATGGGCCGCGACGACGCGGCGCCCATGCGCGGCGTCACCGGCGGCAGCGCCCCGGCCGCCTTCTGGCGCGCCTATATGCGCACCGCCCTCAAGCGCCTGCCGAGCGGCCCCATCCCCTTCGGCCCGCCGGCGCCGGAAAATCCTCCCTCCCCTCCTGGGGAGGGTGGCGGCGAGCGAAGCGAGACGTCGGGTGGGGAGCGCTGAAGCCGCTGAAATCCAAAAGGAATACAAGTCTGAGAAACCCGCGGCGCCGCGCGAACTTCGCCGCTCCCCACCCGTCTGCTCGCCAGCGCTCGCATCCACCCTCCCCAGAAGGGGAGGGAGGAAGTCCCACTCAGACCGTCCAACTCTCCGGGTTCGGATACGCCTCGTTGCGCATCAGGCGGCTGAGGCCCAGGGCGCAGCGGACGACGAACCAGATCAGGGTCGCGATCAACAGGGGCACGCCGACCAGGATCACGCAGAGTAAGGCGGAGACCGTGAAATACAGCAGGCCGATCCAGAAGGTGCGGATCTGGAAGGTGTAGTGGCTCTTGAGCCAATCGGGCGCGCCGTCGCGCTCCACATAGGCGAGCACCAAGCCGACGATGTGGGTGATCCCGCCTGGCACCAGGTAGAGGATGTAGATGACAAGCGCCATCATGTGCTGATGGGAAACCCCCGAGGCGGGGGCCGGGGACGGGGCCTCGGCTGGCGGCGGGGTCAGTGATTCGGTCATGTTTCGCTCCCTTGATTTTGGCGAAGTCTAACCCCGCACCGCGACGATCTCCACCCCGGCGGCGGCGGCGTGGGGGGCCAGGGCGAGGGGCTTTTCCACCCGCACCCGGGCGCGCAGGACGCGAGGCTCGGTGAAGCAGGCCTCGGCCAGGCGCTGGGTGAAGGATTCCACCAGGCCGATATGGCCGGCGGCGGCGATGGCGCGGGCGGCGGCGGCGATCGATTCGTAGTTGACCGTATCGGCCAGGGCGCGCCAGCCGGCGGCGGCGACATCCAGCTCAACATCGACGATCAGCGGCTGGCGCCGGCCCTGTTCGTGAGGATAGACGCCGATCTCCGCCTCGATGGCGAGCCCCCGCACGAACACCTTGGTTACGAGAATCTTGGGCGCCGCGACGAGCGGCGCGGCGGGCTCTTCCTTGGCGAGGGGCATGTCAGTCACCGGCCACGTCGGGGGTTTGCCAGGCCAGGTGCTGGCCGCCATCGACGGCGATCATCTGACCGGTGACCGAGGGGGCGTCGATCAGGTAGCGCAGGGCCTGGGCGATCTCGCCGGGGCTGGCGGGCCGGCGCAGCAGAGTGGCGGCGGCCTCGGCGTCGAAGGCGGCCTGGTCCTGGTGGACGCTGGGCAGGGTCGGGCCGGGGCCGATGGCGTTGACCCGGATGCGCGGGGCCAGTGCCTGGGCCAGCATCTTCGTG
>JBDTIW010000327.1:0-6474 GCA_039936215.1 Caulobacteraceae bacterium
CAGCAACGAGCGGTTGATTCGCGAGCGGCTCCTGGTCGGCCGCGCCGCCGAGGCGCGGTTCCTGCCCCTGAAGAACGGCGCGGCCTCCCCCGGCGAGGACGCCGCGGTGGCCGACACGGCCCTGCAACGCCTTGAGTTCTTCGACGCCGTCCTTCTGGGCATGGGCGAGGACGGTCACATCGGCTCGCTGTTTCCCGGTACGCCGGAACTGACGGCAGGCCTCGACCCGGCCGGCGAGGCGTTCTGCATCGGCGTGGCCATGGCCGGCGAAAAGCCCTTCACGCCCCGGATCAGCCTGACCCTGCGCGCCTTCCTCAACGCCGGCCTGATTTTCCTCCTGGTCGCCGGGGCGGAAAAGCGCGCCCTCATCGAGCGGGTGGCCGCCGACAAAATCTACGCCCCGCCGGTGGCCGCCATCCTGAGGCAGGACGAGACGCCGGTGCGCATCTTGTGGGCGCCTTGACCGAACCTCACCCGAACCGCACCGAAGCCCCGCCGTCCACGGCCATGACCACGCCGGTGATGAACTTCGCCTCGTCGCCGGCCAGGAAGAGGGCGGCGTGGGCGACGTCCCAGGCCGTGCCCATCTTGCCGCCGAGCGGCACACGGGCGTTTCGCGCGGCGCGGACGGCCGCGACGGGCTCCCCGCGCGCCTTGGCGATGGCCTCGATGGCCATGGGGGTGTCCATCAACCCTGGCATGATGGCGTTGCAGCGGATGTTGTGGCGCGCGTTCAGCGCCGCCGTGGAGGTGGTGAGCTTGTTCACCCCCGCCTTGGAAATCTCGTAGGCGATCATCCCCGCCGGCGCGATGGCGGCGATGGAGGAGATATTGACGATCGCCCCGCTGCCTTGGGCGCGCATGACCGGCAGGGTGTGCTTGATGGTCAGCCACATCCCCTTCAGGTTCACCGCCAGGATTCGCTCCCAGTCGGCTTCCGCCAGGCGGACGATCGAGGCATCGCCGGCCCCGATCCCGACATTGTTGTGCAGGATGTCCAGGCGGCCCATCCGCGCCCTGGCCTCGGCGACCATGGCCTTGCAGTCATCCTCGCGGGTGATGTCGGCGCGAAACGCCAGGGCGTGGCCCCCTTCCTTGGCGATCATCCCGACCGTTTCCCCGGCCGAGGCGAGGTCTCGGTCGATGCAGAGCACCCTCGCGCCTTCGCGTGCGAACAGGATCGCCGTCGCCCGCCCGTTGCCGAGGGTCTCGCCTGGCGTCTGGCCGGCCCCCACGACCACGGCGGTCTTGCCTTCCAAACGGCCGGCCATGGCTAGGCCAGCTCGCCCAGAAATCCCAGCACGGCGGCGTTGAACGCCGCCGGCTGGTCGATATTGGCGGCGTGTCCGGCGTCCGCGATCACGACCTTCCTCGCGCCGGGGATTTTGGCGGCCATGTAGTCGGCGGCGGCCAGGAAGGGCGTGTCGTTCGCCCCCACCACCACCAGGGAAGGAACGGCTATCCGCGGCAGGCTGTCGATCACCCGCGCATCCCTCTGGGCCAGCATGCCCCGGGCCGCCAGGGCCAGGCCCTCGGCCGAGCGGTGCGTGCTGGTGCGCGCCTCCACGCCACCCGCCGCCAGCCTTCCCAGGCCCTCGCGCTCGAAGCGCGCCGCCGTGCGCCCAGCCCGTTCGTTCCAGGCCTCCCGCGCCTCGTCCTTGCGAAAGCCAGGGCCGGTGTCGATCATCAGCAGCGCCCGGACGCGCTCAGGGTGGGCGAGGTAAAAGGCCAGGCTCATGTAGCCGCCCAGCGACAGGCCGCCGACGACGGCGGTCGGCGCGTCCGCGGCGTCCAGCAGCGCCGCCATGTCGGCCACCGTGGCCGATTCGCTGTAGGCGGCTGGATCGGCCGGGGAGTCGGATTCGCCGTGGCCGCGCATGTCCCAGGTGATGAGCTTATGGTTCTTCGACAGCGCTTCGATCTGACCACGCCACATCTGGGACGTCGCCGAATAGCCGTGGCTGAGCAGGACCGCCGGCCCCTCGCCGTGGACTTCGTAGTAAAGATCGACGCCGTCGCTATTGAGTTTGGTCATGTGCGTCCCACACCTGTGCCGATCCGACTACGTGGGGCTTGCGGACTCAGCGACAATCCAATTGGCCGCCAAAAGGGAAAGGTCTTTGAAAGTTATCTTGTCGGATTTCAGGCTTTTGTCGGCGCAGATGGCTGGCGGGTCGGCCGCGAACCTAGAGTATTCCTCGGCAATAGCGTCACCGCCCGGCGCATCGGGATCTGGCGTCTGATCGCGAAGCCAAGTCGCCACATGGTCGATCAACCGATCGATGTCGCCGCCATGAGCTTGGATGTCCTGGCCGGCTATGTCGGAGATGAAGTCTTGATACCGATATCGTTCGGCGTCCAGGATCAGCGCCTTTTTCGTCTTTTGTTTACCCGAATCGAACCGTCTGGCCCCTATAAATAGGCCGAGTTCCAGCGGCATATTGAACCTCGGCAGGCCGGTGCTCGCGTCCGGCTCGGTCTTGGAGATGTCGTGTATTCCATAGCCGCACTCAGCGATTATGCGGCAGATCTTGTCGATTCGAACTTCGGCGCCATCGTTGTTCTCACGCGCGCAACGCGCGGTGAATCCCGAGCGTATGACCCCAAAAACGATGGCGCGAAAATGTTCCCGGTAGTCATCCGAGAACGGGCAGTTGATGAAAACGCCGCGCCCCGTCATCCACTCATGCGGGCGGCGAGCACCTTCTTGATGGCGGCGACAGCTTCCCGCTGCGTGAAATTGGGCGCGGGCTTCGGTCTCAGGATGCTTACGCCGTCCCGGGCGACGCCGAGCACGCCCTGCGCCGACTTCTTGATCTTACCGGGGGAGTTGGTCTTCATCTCAGTTTGAGGAGCGATCTTGGCCATCTGCCTAAGATCATCGAGATCAACTGAAATTGCAAGGCAATCGCGCGGGTTCGAATTGGAAATTTTAGGCGAGCGGCTCGATTTCACGCCCCCACGAACACACCGGGCCGACGCTCGTTCACCGACCTCACCCCTTCGGCGAAATCGGCCGTGGCGCGCAGGCGGGTCTGTTCGATGAGTTCGTGGTCGGTCTGGACCTTCACCGCCGCCGCCAGGCCCGCTCGCAGGGTGGCGCGGGTCGATTCCACCGCCAGGGGGGCGTTTTCGGCGATCTCCCGGGCGAGACCCAGGGCGGCGCCGCGTAGTTCGTCCAGAGGGACCATCTGGTCGACCAGTCCCCAGCCCAGGGCCTCGTCCGCCTTGATCCGCCGGCCGGTCAAGCACATCAGTTCCGCGCGCTGTGTCCCGACCACCCGAGGCAAGGTATGGGTGACGCCGAACCCGGGGTGAAATCCCAGCTTGACGAAGTTGGCGGCGAACCGCGCCTCGGGGGCGGCGACGCGGAAGTCGGCCACCAGGGCCAGACCCAGCCCCGCCCCCACCGCCGCGCCCTGCACCGCCGCCACGATGGGCTTGCGGGTCGAGAACAGGCGGACCGCCTGGTGATAGAGCGGATTGATCCCCGCCATCCCTTCGCCGCCGACGCCGGTCGGCGAGGCGAGATCGGCCCCCGCGCAGAACGCCTTGCCCCCCGCCGCCAAAACGCTGGCCCGCAGGTCCCGCTCGCCATCGATGGCCTCCAAGGCGTCGGCCAGGTCGCGTATCATCTCGACGTTGACGAAATTGTGCGGCGGCCGGTCGATCTCCAGCACGGCCACATGGCCGTCGCGGCGGACGGAAATATTGCCGTATTGGTCTCTCATCGTTTCGATCCCAGAAGGTTGCGGGCCACCACCCATTGGTGGACTTCGGTGGGGCCGTCGTAGATGCGCATAGTGCGCAGCTTCGCGGCCATCAATTGCAGGGGCAGTTCCTTGGTCATGCCCATGGCGCCGAAGGTCTGCATGGCGTGGTCGACCACGGTCCAGGCCATTTCGGTGGCGAAGGCCTTGATCATGGAGATTTCCTGGCGCGCCTCGCGACCCTGGTCCAATTTCCAGGCGCAATCGTACGTCATCAGGCGGGTGGCGTGGATCTGGGTGGCGGCGTCGGCCACCCAACCTTGGACCACCCCGCGGCGCGACAAGGGCTCGCCGAAGGTCACCCGCTGGGGAGCGTATTCGCACATCATGGCCAGCGCCCGCCCGGCCATGCCGATCGACCAGGCGGCCATCTCCAGGCGCCGCGTCCCCAGGCGAATCTGCATGGGTGCGAAGCCCTGCCCCTCGGTCCCCAACAGCTTCCAGCCCTCGACCCGGCAATCTTCCAGCGCCACCTCATAGGTCGCCGCCCCGCCGATCATCGGGATGCGGCGCAGGACGTTGAAGCCGGGCGTTCCCTTGTCGATGAGGAAGGCGGAGATGCCGCCGCGCGCGCCTTTCTCCTTGTCGGTCACCGCCATCAGTATGGTGAAATCGGCCTCCGCCGCCCGGCTGATCCAGATCTTGCGGCCTTCGATCACCCAGTCCTCGCCGTCACGCACCGCCCGGGTAATCATGCCGGCCGGATCGGCCCCGGCGCCGGGCTCGGAGATCCCAATGGCCGAGACGGTCTCGCCGCGCACGTAGGGGGCCAGATAAGCCTGGCGCTGGCGGTCGGTGACGGTGGCCATCAACATGCGCAGATTGGGCGAGTCCGGCGGCAGGGTATAGGGCGTCACGGTGCGGCCCAGATGCTCGTTGACCGCGATCAGGGCGACATGCGGCAGGTCGGCCCCGCCGACGTCGGCCGGCGCGTCCAGACCCCACAGGCCGAGCGTCTTGGAGACCTCGTCGATCCGCCGCCGCTCGGTCTCGCCGATGCCGAGTCCCTCTCCCGCCGCCTCGCGAGCCAGCACGGCGGCCTCCAGCGGCATCAGCTGGTCATCGACAAAGCGGCCGGCGAGGTCGGCCAGCATCTTGTGCTCTTCGGCGAGTTCGAAATCCATGACCCTTCCCGACCCGCGAATTTCGCGTTTCCCGCGATCACTGTAAGGGTGGAAATCGCGGGCGTCATGCCCAGGGAGGACGAGTTGGCGAAAACCCATCAACTGGCGCGCGAGGCCACCGGCCCCTTGAAGGGGGTGCGCATCGTGGACATGACCAGCGTCGTGTTCGGGGCCTACGCCACCCAGATACTGGGCGACCTGGGCGCCGACGTGATCAAGATCGAGTTTCCGGCCGGCCGGCGGGGCGGCGGCGGCGACATCATGCGCTGGGCGGGTCATCCGCCGGCCGGGGCGCCGGAAGATCTCGGACCGATCTACATGACCATCAACCGCAACAAGCGCTCCATGCTGCTCGATTTGCGCCAGGAGAAGGCGGCGCGGGCCTTGAAGCGCCTGATCGCCACCGCCGACGTCTTCGCCGCCTCGGTGCGCTACGAGGGCCTGACGCGCCTGAGCCTGGACTATGAGGCGGTCAAGGCGGTCCGTTCGGACATCGTCTATGTCCACGGGGCCGGCTACGGCTCGGAAGGCCCCTACGCCGGCGAGCCGGCCTATGACGATCTGGTCCAGTCGGCCTCGGGCCTGGCCGATCTCCTGAGCCGGGTCGATGGCGATCCGACCCCTCGGCTTATCCCCACCCTGGTCGCCGACAAGGTGGCGGGTCTGTTCATGGCCCAGGCGATCACCGCCGCCCTGTTCCACCGTGAGAAAACCGGCGAGGGGCAGTTCGTCGAGGTGCCGATGCTCGAATGCGTCACCAGCTTCACCCTGGCCGAGCACTTCTACGGCCATGTCTACGACCCCCCCACCGGCCCGTGGGCCTACACCCGCGTCGCCAATCCCGAGCGCAAGCCGTTCCGCACCAAGGACGGCTACATTGGCCTCCTGCCCTACACCGACGCCCAGTGGGACCAGTTTTTCGCCGCCGCCGGCTGGGCCGAGACCTTCGGCAAGGACCCGCGGTTCGCCGACTACAAGACCCGCGCCCGCCATGTGCGCGAACTCTATGGGCTCGTTGAAGAAGTCACCCCGACGCGCACCACCGACGAGTGGCTCGCGCTTCTGAAGCCGCTGCAGATTCCGGTGGTCAAAATGAACCGGCTGGACGATCTGCAGACCGATCCCCACCTGGCGGCGGTGGGCTTCTTCGAACGCTACGAGCACCCCGAAGCCGGCCCCTATGTCAGCCTGCGCCCGCCGGTGAAATACGCCGCCACCCCCGCCAACATCCGCCGCCATCCGCCCAGGCTCGGCGAACACACCGAGGCCTTGCTGGCGGAATTGGGCGACGACGGGTGAGTTCAGGCGAGCGACGAAGGCGGCGCCGGTTTCAGCCAGCCCGCCACCCGCCCGGCCAACGCCTCGCGGTCCTTGAGGTCGCACTCCCACACCGTCTCCACCCGCCATCCCGCCGCTTCCAGGGCGGCGTGCGCGGCGACATCGCGAGCGCGGTTGCGGGCGACCTTGGCGATCCAATAGGCGCGGTTCGTCTTGGGAACCCTCCCCCCGCGCGCGCAGTCGTGGCCGTGCCAGAAACAGCCGTGGACAAATACGGCCAACCGCCGGCCGGCCAGCACGAT
>JBDTIW010000328.1:0-4089 GCA_039936215.1 Caulobacteraceae bacterium
GGTTCAAATGAAGCGCGATTGGCGTTAGGGTCGCCGCCATGCCGAAAAACAGCCATGCGCCCGCCGACCCCGCCTTGACCCTTGAGGGGTTGACCGCCGCCTTCACCGCCGACCGGGACGGCGGGGCGGCCCAGACGTCTCTCGCCCAGAGCGCCTTCCTGGCCAAGGTGCTGGAGGACTTCCGGCCCGAGGAGTTGCCGGGGGTCGGGGCGGCGGATCTCGCGGCGGTGCTGGCCGACTTCTGGCGCTTCGGGGTCGCCGCGACAGGCGTGGCCGGCGCCGACGGCGCGCCGGCGGTGCGGCTGATCCGGGCCAGGGGCTCTAGCGACCGCGATCTGAAGCTCGACCTTCTGGAGATCGTCCAGCCCGACGCGCCCTTCCTGGTCGATAGCGTCATGGGCGAGGTCGGGGAATCGGGGGCCGGCGTCAAGGCGATGTTCCATCCCATCGTCGATCAGGGCGCCGCCCGGGTGTCGATGATCCAGGTCTGGCTGGCCCCGGTGGGCGAGGAGCGGCGGGCCGGCCTGATCGACCGCCTGCTCACCGCCCTGGCCGACGTGCGCGCCGCGGTGGCCGATTTTCCGGCCATGCTGGCCCTGTTGGGGCGCTCGATCGACGAGCTCAAGGCGGCCGCGCCCGGCGATCCGGCCGTCCTGGCCGAGGACCTGGATTTCCTGCGCTGGATCGACTCGGGCCACTTCGTCTTTCTGGGCGCGCGGGTCTACGACTATCCGCGCACCGCCGACGGCGGCTACGCGGCCGAGGAGCCGCTCTATCAACCCGAAGGCAGCCTGGGCGTCCTGCGCGACCAGGCCCTGACCGTGCTGCGGCGGGCGAGCGAACCGGCGGTGCTGTCGGGCGCCCTGCGCCAGCGGCTGGAGACGGCCGAGCCGGTCGTGGTGGCCAAGTCCAATCTGCGCTCGCGGGTGCATCGGCGGGTGTACATGGATTACATCGGCGTGCGCCGCTACGGCGCCGACGGGAAACCTTCCGGTGAGGTGCGCTTCGTCGGCCTGTTGACCGCCCGGGCCTATGACGAGCCGGCGCGCGTCACCCCGCTCCTTCGGCGCAAGCTCGCCCGGGTGCTGGCCGCCGCCGGCTATGCGCCGGGCAGCCACAACGCTCTGCGCCTGGCCAACATCCTGGAGACCTATCCGCGCGACGAACTGTTCCAGATCGGCGAGGACGAACTCTTGGCCACGGCGCTGGACATCCTCCACCTGTCCGACCGGCCCAAGGTCAAGCTCTTCGTGCGCCGCGATCCTTTCGACCGCTTCTTTTCGGTGCTGCTTTACATTCCCCGCGAACGCTACACCACGCGCTTGCGCCAGCGGGCCGGCGAGATTCTCGCCAAGGCCTATGGCGGACGGGTGTCGGCCTACTATCCCAGCTATTCCGACGCCCCTCTGGCGCGGGTGCATTTCATCATCGGGGTCACCCCAGGGGATCATCTCGATCCGGACCTGGACGAGGTCGAGGCGCGGCTGACGCAAGCGGCGCGCACCTGGGGCGACGATCTTGAGGATGCGATCCGCGCCGGCGTCGGCGATCCCGCCAAGGCCTCCCCCCTTCTGGCCGCCTACGACGGGGCCTTTCCCCCCGGCTATCGCGACCGCCACGACGCCGACGAGGCGCTGGCCGACCTGCTGATGGTGGAGGGCTTGGGCGGCGGCGGGGCGGTCAAGGTGCGGGCCTATCGCAAGGCGGACGATTCGCTCCTGCAATTTCGCTTCAAGCTCTACCGTCGCGGCGAGTCGCCGGCCCCGCTGGCGCGGGTGCTGCCCATTCTGGGCGACATGGGTCTCAGCGCCCTGGTCGAGGAGGGCTTCGCGATCGCCCCCAGGCCTACGAACGGAGCGGCGGCGCAAGTGTGGATTCACGAGTTCCTGCTGGACGACGAGAACGGCGGCGATCTGACCTTTCAGGACATCAAGGGCCCCTTCGAGGCGGCGTTCGGGGCGGTCTGGAGCGGCGCGGCCGAGAGCGACGGATTCAACCGCCTGGTGTTGGAGTTGGGCGTCTCGTGGCGTGAGGCGGCCCTGATGCGCGCCCTGGCCCGTTACCGCCAGCAATCGGGTTTCGATCCGCGCCAGGCGGTTCAGGAGGCCGCCTTGTCCGACCATCCCGAGGTGACACGGCTGCTCTTCGACCTGTTCGCGGTCCGTTTCGATCCGGCGACCGGCACCGGCGTCGAGGCGCGAACCGAGGCCTCGGCGGCGCTGCGCCTGACCATCGAGGAGGCTTTGCAGGGAGTCGAGAGCCTGGACGCCGACCGGGTGCTGCGTCGCCTGGCCGCCTTGGTGGGGGCGATCACCCGCACCAACTACTATCAGGGCGACGCCGGGGGCGGTCCCAAGCCCTACATCGCCTTCAAGGTGGCGAGCCGGGAGCTGATCGATCTGCCGGCCCCCAAGCCGTTCCGGGAGATCTACGTCTCCGCCCCCCATGTGGAGGGGGTGCATCTGCGCTTCGGGCCGGTGGCGCGCGGCGGTCTGCGCTGGTCGGACCGGCGCGATGACTTCCGCACCGAGGTCCTGGGCCTGGTCAAGGCCCAGCAGGTGAAGAACGCGGTGATCGTGCCGGTCGGCTCAAAGGGCGGCTTCTATCCCAAGGCCCTGCCGCGCGGCGGCGCCCCCGACGCGGTGCGGGCCGAGGCGATACGGGCCTATAAGACCTTTCTGTATGGCCTTCTGGATCTGACCGATAACATCGACGCCGAGGGCGTGGTCGTCCATCCCCCCAAGGTGGTCATCCACGACGCCGACGATCCCTATCTGGTGGTGGCGGCCGACAAGGGCACGGCGACTTTCTCCGACATCGCCAACGCGGTGGCCGAGGACTACGGCTTCTGGCTGGGCGACGCCTTCGCCTCGGGCGGCTCGGCGGGCTACGACCACAAGGCGATGGCGATCACCTCGCGGGGGACCTGGGAGGCGGTCAAGCGCCACTTCCGCGAGATGGGCAAGGACATCCAACGCGAGCCGTTCACGGCGGCCGGCGTCGGCGACATGTCCGGCGACGTGTTCGGCAACGGCATGCTGCTTTCCAAGGCGACCCGGCTCAAGGCCGCCTTCGACCACCGGCACATCTTCCTCGATCCCGACCCGGATCCGGCGGTAAGCTGGGTCGAGCGCAAGCGCCTGTTCGACCTGCCCCGATCGTCCTGGGAGGACTACGATCCGGCGTTGATTTCGCAAGGCGGCGGGGTGTTTCCGCGCACCCAGAAATCGATCCCCCTGAGCGAGCCGGTCAAGGCGATGCTCGATCTCAGGGCCGACGCTCTGTCGCCGGCGGAGCTGATCAGCGCCATCCTCAAGAGCCGCGTGGAGCTGCTCTTCCTGGGCGGCATCGGCACCTATGTGAAGGGCGTCGTCGAGGCCAATCTCGATGTCGGCGACAAGGCCAACGACGCGGTGCGGGTCAACGGCCGCGATCTGCGCTCCAAGGTGGTGGGCGAAGGGGCCAACCTCGGCCTGACCCAGGCCGGCCGGATCGAGTTCGCCCTGGCGGGCGGGCGCATCGACACCGACGCCATCGACAATTCGGCCGGGGTCGACACCTCCGACCATGAGGTCAATATCAAGATCCTCACCGGCATGGCCGAACGGACGGGGCGGCTGGCGCGAGCGGATCGCGACGGGCTGCTCGCCTCGATGACCGACGAGATCGCCGGTCACGTGCTGGCGCACAACTACGACCAGACCCTGGCCCTGTCGCTCCTGCAGGCCGAGGCGGCGCAGGACCTGGATGCCCAGGGCGCCTTCATGGCGGACCTGGAAAGCCGCGGGCGCCTGGATCGCGCCCTGGAGGGCCTGCCCGACGCCGCCGCCCTGACGGAACGGGCCCTGGCCGGCGCCGCCCTCACCCGCCCCGAGCTGGCGGTCCTGCTGGCCTATGGCAAGCTCGAACTTTTCGACGACATCATCGCCTCCCCGGCCCCGGACGATCCCTATTTCCTGGCTACCCTGGAAGGCTATTTCCCCAAGGCCATGGGCGCCTTCGACGAGGAGATGAGGCGGCACCGCCTTCGCCGCGAAATCATCGCCACGGTCA
Source organism: Caulobacteraceae bacterium (assembly GCA_039936215.1). Lineage (GTDB taxonomy): Bacteria > Pseudomonadota > Alphaproteobacteria > Caulobacterales > Caulobacteraceae > Acaudatibacter. Next base: position 4,054 of record JBDTIW010000328.1, read on the forward strand.
TCGACAACGATCTGGTCAATCTCTGCGGCCCAACCT
>JBDTIW010000329.1:0-2761 GCA_039936215.1 Caulobacteraceae bacterium
CGCTGCTAAGACACCAGGGCTTCAGGTCGAATCCGACCGCACCGCTTACGCGGCGAGGGCGTACTCTTGAGCGAAGTTATCGTTCGCATTTAGTTTAAGGCCCGAAACGGTGAGCCACGCCGGGAGAAAGCAACGCCTTTAGACGTCTGTCGATGCTGATCGGCCCCTCGGGATCCCGCCGATAACGCGGGGGAGGAATTGGTGGAGCCGCCGGGAATCGCACCCGGGTCCAGTCCGCTTATTGCGCGCGCGTTTATCTCCATAGTCCGCAAGTGTCCGGACCCCCTCAATATAGGCTCGATCGCCCGCCAAGAGAAGGCCCGTCTGCGAAGCGTGAATGGGGGGTGAAGTTCGCGGCTCGGCGACTGGGGCGAATCACGAGCCCTACCCCCGCCCTATCGCCGGGTCGCTCAAGCTGGGACGGCCGGTTTCCATGTGGCCGGCCAGGCGGCGCAGGAAGACCGGGTCGGCGTCGCTGGTGACCGCCAAGTCGTACCAGGGCGCGGCGGTATCGAGATTCCAGGAGTCGGTGGTCGAGGCGCCGGGCCCCAGAGCGTGTCGGCGCGGAGCCCCGGCCGGATAGTCGCCGGGCTTGACGATCAGCACGACGGGCGCGTCGCCGGGGTTGCGCAAGGTCAGCCTCAGCCTGCCGGCCCGCGCGTCGTGGCGCGCCTCCACCTCGGCCCCGCCTCGCACGCCCCGGAAGCGGCGCAGAAAGCCGTTGGGCCCGAAGATCGAGACATCGTAGCCGCCCGTGGTGACCGGCAGGGCGTCCTTGAGCTGTTTGCCGGCCTCGACGGTGTAGAAGCGCGGGTCCCCGTCGGCGCGGTAGAGATTGAAGGCGGCTCCGGCCGTCCCGCTATTGACGAAGGTCAGGGCGAGCCGCCCCGTTTCGCGCTCGATGACCCCGTGGACCTGAAGGTCGTAAGGCAGGGGGCGGGCCGGGCGCCGGCCGGCTTCCTGCCTGGGCATGGCCTGGGCGGTGGGGGCGACCGGCTTGGGCAGCTTGGCGCTTTGGTCCGCCCGCGCGATGGCGCCGGCCGTGTCGGGCAATGCCACCGTCCGGCCGCTACTCCGGCGGCGAAAGTCGAACACCGAGGTCAGGTCGCCGGCCACCACGCGCCGCCAGGGCGTGATGTTGGGCTCGCGCACCCCAAAGCGCGCTTCCAGAAAGCGGATGACCGAGATGTGGTCGAACACCTGCGAATTGACCCACCCTCCCTTGGTCCACGGCGAGACCACCAGCATGGGAACTCTGGGGCCCAGCCCCACGGGCACGCCGCGATAGACCTCGCCGGCGGTGTCGACCGTGCTCGCTCCGATGGCGGGGTCGGTGGCCGGAAGGGGAGGGGGGACGTGATCGAAGAAGCCGTCGTTCTCGTCGTAATTGATCATCAGCACCGTCTTGGCCCACACCGTCGGATGGGCGGCAAGGACGCCGAGCAGGCGGGCGGTGAGGGATTCGCCGTAGCCCGGCGGGCTGTCGGGATGTTCGCACAGCTTGGTGGGAGCCACGATCCACGAGACTTGCGGCAGGGCGCCGGCCGCCACGTCGCGCGCGAACGCCGCCACCAGGGGCTCGCCCCGGGTCGTTGTCATGTTGTCGGCCGTCGAGCCCGGCGCCCAGACGCGCGCTCGCCGGCAAAGGTCCGTGTCCGGGTCCAGCCCCCGAAAGGCGGTGAAATAGGCCAGGGCGTTGTCGCCGTAGTTGTCGTATTCCTGATAGAGCCGCCAGGAGACGCCGGCCTTTCGCAGCCGCTCGGCGTAGGTGGTCCAGCCATAGCCCTTGAAATTGGCCCGGTCGCGGGCCGGATCGGCGGTGTAATTGCCGTCGTCGATATTGGCCACCGCCTGACGGCCCGCTTCGCCGACCGCGAGACCACTGGTGCCGGTGAACAGGAACATCCGGTTGGGGTTGGTGGGGCCGAACAGCGAGCAGTGATAGGCGTCGCAGATGGTGAAGGCGTCGGCCAGGGCATGGTAGAAGGGCAGATCCTGGCGCGTGAAATACCCCATGGTCAGCGGTCCCTTGATCGCCAGCCACGCGTCATAGTGTTTCCATCTGTCGTGCGAGCCTTTCCAGGAGTGGTCGAGGCTCTGAAGGGTCTGGGCGCTGGTCGTGTCGGTGTTCAGCCGGAAGGGGAGGAGCGTCTCCGCCGATCCCGCCGCCCTGGGCTGGAACCACACGCTCTTGCCGCCGGGCAGAGAGATGGGGCGGGGATCGTCGAAGCCGCGCACCCCCCGCAGCGTTCCGAAATAGTGGTCGAACGAGCGGTTCTCCTGCATCAGGATCACCACGTGCTCGACATCGGCGATCGTCCCGGTCGCCCGGTTGGCGGGAAGGGCCAGGGCCCTGGCGATCGCTTCGGCGCCCACACCGGACACCGACGCCAGCCCCGCCGAGGCGGCGGCCAGCTTGAGGAAATCGCGTCTCTCGATATTCATTCAGCTCCTCGTGCGCGAACTATCGACGGACACGGGCGGCGGGGTTGATTCGTCCGCGCGACCGCGACCAGCCCCGCGAGAGCGCCCCGGGTTTCCGGCGTCGGGCCGCGCGCGCACGTGGTTTCTTGCTGAGATTGCCGACAAGGGCATTTCCATGAGCCTCCGGAACGACCCGACCATGCCGGTCAGCGCGTCCCCCTAAAACCATCCCTTCACCTTGAACCAGACCAACGGAAGGATAGTGCTGAGCGCGATCGCCGCCAAGCCATATTGATAGCCGAAGGCCCAATTGTATTCAGGCATGTTCTTGAAATTC